>JAJRTM010000899.1 GCA_024278285.1 Planctomycetota bacterium | reverse complement strand
TAACACCCCCGGCTCGCCAGAATATATTAAAGGAAACAGATAAATGCCAGCCAAGTTTGGGGTTATACTGCCTGCTGCGGGGAAGAGCAGTCGGTTTTCGAAGAACAATCGCAAAAAGCCGTTTATCGATCTTAAAGGACGAGCCGTCTGGCTGCGGGCCGTGGAGCATTTTGTCAACCGGAAGGATGTGGCTCAGACAATTGTGGTGATCTCGCCGGAAGATCGTGAGTTTTTCATGCTCAAATTCCAGGCGAATCTTGCTTTTCTTGATTTGGAACTGGTTGATGGCGGAGCCGAGCGAGCGGATTCTGTTTTGAATGGACTCGAAAAACTTCGCAGTGATATCGAATATGTCGCCATCCACGATGCCGCTCGCCCACTGCTGACAAAAAAATGGATCGACAATGTTTTTGCAGCAGCCGTTCAACACGATGCCGCAATCCTTGCCTCGCCGGTGACCAGTACAATGAAAAAAGCAGTGGAAGGACAAATTGAGAAAACGGTCTCACGAGACAACCTCTGGCAAGCTCAAACACCGCAGGTATTCAAAACAGAATTACTCCGAGAAGCCTACGCACAAAGAGGTGATTTTCAGCCGACTGATGAAGCCCAACTTGTCGAACGCCTCGGCGTCAGCGTTCATCTTGTTGAAGGCTCGCCGATGAATTTGAAGATTACTTCGCAAGAAGATTTCCGCATGGCTGAAGCGTTAATCAATCACCTTCCCAAAAACGAACTCCCCCCCACCTTGCACCCCTTCACAGATGAAAAACCAACCCTGTTTGATTAACAAGGCGAGCCGGGCCAGTGATGGCTCGGGTGAATTGCGAGTATCAAGGTTGCTCACATTGTTCTGTTTGGATACCACAAAGTAACACCCAGTAACCAGGGGGTTAACACCCCGTCTCGCCTGATGCCTCAGCTTAAAATCAGCGAATTAAATAAGTCGTTCCGCGTAGTTTAATGAGCAGTTGCTCTTTTTCTGCCTGTGATGAAAGAACGCGGTTTTCTTCTACGGAGTTCTTCTGACTGATTGCGAAGTACTCTTTAGAGAAGCGATCAATGACGATCACTTCATCTTTCAGCTTCTTCATATCGAGTACCAGTTTTTTGTCTCCCGTGAATAAGTCTGCGGTTTCGGAAGTGCAAAGATAATCGCCTCGTTTGTAAATCGTGATGCTGCCGATTTGTCTGATGGTATTCACTGCAACATACTTGTCAGTCTCTGCGTCTCGAATAACAACTGCGAAATTGGAAGTGACTGGCGAACCTGCGTTCCCTGCTGGTGCAACCGAGTGGGAACGAGCCTGTTTCGCTGCTTTGAAAGCTTGCTTGGTCGCCCGCTGCGAGGTGGCGTTTTTTCCCGTGACGATACTCAGTTTATCAAGACTGGAATGGGTCCGCCTTCTATTTGATTGAAACGATAGTGATGTAGCCAGTTCGGTCGGCTTCACATTTTCATCTGCCAGAAACGAAGTATAAGGCGTGATGATTCCATGTTTTGTTGAGAGTTGAACGAGTTCATCGACAAGCTCTTTGTTCTTGCCGTTCAAATCGAGATCATCAATAATCTCGCCGATGCGCCGGGTTGCCCATAATTTTTCGATGAAAGCGTAAGTCTGATCGTTACTTTTTGAAACGAGGTTCGCTCCGAAAGTGATCTCTTCGGTTTTTTCTCCGATGTTTCCAGTCAGACTTACCTCAGCCTTGCCCGGTTGTTTGTAACGTCCCACGAAGATTGCCTGTTCGCCGGCAAAGAGATCAAATTTACCGCCGGGATAAAGGCGGTTGATCAGTTTTCCCTGGGTGAGATTGTTATCGTCCAGGGATACCGCCAGTTCTACATTTGTCATCACCGGCGAGGTAATGCGATTATAAATTCGGCTGACATACTCTTCGATATTTTCGTTCGGGCGGACATACTCACTGAGACCGTGGTTCTCTCTTGCGAGTCGATCCAGCAGCCGGCTGTTGACATCGTAACCAACGCCAATATTTAGCAACCTTGCTCGCACTTTGTTTGCAGATGATGTCGCTTGTGCGATTTTGAGTTCGTTGGTGACGCCTGCTGTCGGCACACCATCTGTCAGAAAGATAATGTAAGTTGGCCTGTTCTTATCAGCAAGTTGCCCCATTGCAGAAGTAAGAGCAGCGTGGATATTGGTACTTCCTCCCGAGCGGATATCATCGATAAAGGCGAGGCCGTTTGCACGAGATTTATCGTCGCATCGTTGAAGTTCCGGCGAGAACGATTCGACATTCGCATTGTAAGAAACGATGTTGAATAAATCGTCTTCCTGCAACCGATTCAGCACAAACTTGGCGGCTTCCCGGGCCTGGTTGATTTTCTCGCCCGTCATACTTCCCGATTTATCGACAACAAAAACAACCGTTTTCGGAATATGTTCCTGCTTCGCTTTTATCTGCGGCGTCGCGAGTAACAGAAAATAGCCATCTTCTTTTATCTTCGGGCGATAACTGAGCAAACTCGCCCCGATTTTCTTTTTGTTGACATCAAACAACAATCGAAAATCTTCGGAAGGAACAACCTTTTTCAATGTCAGAGAAATTTGCGCCCGTTTTTTTGATGGTCGTTTAATTTTCACCGCATGAGAGGGGCTGTAAACATTTTTGATCGGCAATTTGGAATCGATTGTTAGCGAAATCGTCAGTTTTTCAATCGGTTTGGAAGTGTATCGTCCGGTGGTTAAAGGGTAGAGAAAATCGGTCACGCCGTCTGCTTTGCGAAGCAGGTGCGTATAATGCAGAGTCACGGTCCGTTTTTCGCCGGGGGGAATGGGGAAAACGCTAGTTTGAAACAGTCCGTGTCCCATCCATTCCAACAACGCAGGATCTTTACTGGCTCGCACGATCGCTTCGTATTTCTTGCGTGCCTCTTCTTTAGAAAGCAGTTTTGCGGGGAGTTCTTTGCCATCGACAAGAAGCGTCATTTCATCAATCGCGGCTTCATAAGGGAGCGGAAAGACAAACTGCGATTCAATTGTTCGTTTTCCCGTATTCAAGAAAGTTTGCGAAACCTGCACGTTGGCAATCTGGTCTTTCAGTTTCACATTGATATCGATTTGCTGAATCGAATAGGAAACAACAGGCG
>JAJRTM010000898.1 GCA_024278285.1 Planctomycetota bacterium | reverse complement strand
TTTGAACCTTGGGCCTTCGGGAAGCCGAACCAAGTGTTCCAAAATTGCTGGCGATACGATGGGTAACTATCACCCGCATGGCGACCAGGCAATTTATTCCACGTTGGTGCGCATGGCTCAAAATTGGGCAACGCGAGAAGTCTTAATCGACAAGCAGGGAAACTTCGGTTCGCTGGCCGGTCTGCCTCCCGCTGCGATGCGATATACCGAAGCAAGACTTGCCCCGGTCGCTTCCGAAATGCTCGCTGATCTCAACCGCAACACGGTCGATTTCATTCCGACATACGATCAAGTCCGCCTGGAGCCAACGGTCCTTCCTTCCAGGTTTCCGAACTTGCTTGTCAACGGGGCAACCGGGATCGCGGTCGGGATGGCAACAAGTATTCCTCCTCATAATTTGTGCGAAGTCGCCGAAGCTGTCAAGCTGCTCATTGAAAACCAGGATTGCACCGTCGATGAAATTTTGCAGGTGCTTCCCGGTCCCGATTTTCCAACAGGCGGTATCATCTGCGGACGCCACGGCATTCGGCAGGGAACACTTACCGGACGATCCACCATCACGTTGCGTGCGCGAACACATTTCGAGCAGGAAAAACAATCCGATGTGATTGTCGTTACCGAAATCCCTTACATGGAAACGCGGGACCGTATTCGTGAAAAACTCGAAGCGTTGGTGAAAGATGAACGCGTCAAAGGGATTTCGCGTGTTGTCGATTTAACCGACCGCAACGTCCCAAGCTGGCAGGTTCGGCTGCATATTGTCTTGAAACGAGACGCCGATAAAGAAGTTGTTCTTGCTCAACTTCTCAAATATTCGTCGTTACAAACAACAGTCAGTGTGATTCTGCTGGCACTTGTGGCGAACAGGCCGCAGCTTCTTTCGATTAAAGATATGCTGCTTGAGTTCATCAGGCATCGTGTGGTTGTTATTCGCAGAAGAACCGAATTTCAACTGGAAGAAGCGCGCAAACGAAAACATACCGTTGAAGGTTTATTGATCGCGCAGCTCGACATCGATCAGATTATCGATACGATCCGCCAATCTCCTTCACGTCAGGAAGCGAAAAAACGATTGCAGGATATCAAAGTTCCCGGCGAATTAATTGCCCGCGCCCTGGGCGAACGGGGCTACAAAGATTTGCAACGTGAACAGGGTGTGAAGGAAGATTACGGTTTATCGGTCAATCAATCCGAAGCGATTGTTTCGATGCAACTCGGTTCACTCGCAAACTTGGAACGCGAAAAACTGGGGGACGAACATCATTCGCTGCTGGATGAAATCGATGAATGTTTGCATCTGCTTTCCGATGAAGCACATATCCGAGCCGTCGTGCGGGAAGATATGGACGAACTGCAACGCAAGTATCCCGATAAACGCCGTACCGAAATCAGTGATCTCGAACTGACCGACGTTAACCGGGACGAACTCATTGCAGAAGCCCCGATGGTCGTCACGTTGACACAGCGGGGGTACATCAAGCGGACCGAATTAACTGCGTACAAAGCCCAGAACCGTGGCGGTAAAGGGATTACCGGGGCGAAGTCGGATGACGAAGATGCGATTCAAAATGTGTTTGTCGCCAGCACGCATTCGTATTTGCTCTTCTTCACTAACCTGGGAAAAGTTTACTGGCAGAAAGTTTACGACCTTCCGCTGCAAAACCGCACCGCCAAAGGCCGAGCTTTGGTCAACCTGCTTTCACTTTCGGAAGGAGAGTATGTTGCGAACTGCATTGATGTGCGAGAGTTCGACGACGAACGCTTCCTGATGATGGCGACCAAAAAAGGGGTCATCAAAAAAACTGTCCTTTCCGCCTACAGCAGACCAATGAAGGGCGGGCTGATCGCGATTAAGCTGGATGATGACGATCAACTGATCGATGTCGTAAAAGTAACCCCCACGGATGATATCGTCCTTTCGACCGCAGCAGGCATGTCGATACGATTCAGTCACACCGATGCCCGATCCCAAGGCAGAAACACCCGTGGCGTAAAAGGAATTTCACTTTCCAAAGATGATCGTGTGATTGGTATGGTGATCGTCAACGAAGAAATGTGTCTGCTCACCGCCTGCAAACATGGACATGGCAAGCGAACCCCATTCGGTCCCGGAATTACCGAAACTGTTAAAACCGAAACTGTAGAAACCGAAACTGTAGAATCAGAAACTGTAGAAGTCTCTGCGAATGACGAACAGGGGCAAGTTTCAGAAGCAGCCGATGCCGAAACGTCAGAAACAGAAACGCCGCAGGTTTACAAAGGCAACATGCGTTACCGCAGACAACGCCGTGGCGGTAAAGGCTTGCGAGATATTAAAACTTCGGACCGCAACGGGCAGGTGGTCGATATCCTGGCTGTTGCAGACGATGACGACGTGCTGCTAATCAGCACCGGCGGAAAAATTCAACGAATTCGCGCAGCAGACATTTCGCAAGTTGGTCGCAACACACAAGGTGTCCGCATCATGCGACTCTCAAAAGGGGACAACCTCGCCGCCCTGGCTCGCATCCCCGCAGACCTCGGCGATGATGACGAAGAAACAGAAGAAACAGAAGAAGTGGCTGAAACGATGGAAACTGCTGAGGCAACAGAAACAGTAGAACAAACCGATTCACCCGTCGAACCTACATCAGATAACGAAAATGAATCTGGTGAACCTGACACCGGTGATTCCGAAAGTTAACCTCAACGGCGGCGGGTGACCTCGGTTAATTTATTAACCGGGGCGGCGCAGCCGTAAGGGGAATTTGGGGAAGGGTGATTTGTCATCAGAGTGTCAATGATCGGGAAAGATTTCACACAACCCTCTTACTGACTCCGTCAGCCCAAATGACAAAAGCAATCTGGGCTATCATGATATGTGGTCTCCAAGAACATGCCGGTCGTTTTCTGATGGTCTCTATGATGGCAATTACCATTCATAATGGTACGTTGTTAATGGCCCGCACAGCGGACCCTACTTTGCTGCCAGTTACTTACGCACAATCCAAACTGAACATGGAGCATGTTCGATAATACGAACAGTAACACTTCCAAGTAATAATCGATCCATCATGTTCTTCCCTTTGCTTCCGAGTATAATCAGATCGGTATTTAGATTTTTCGCTCGATTAAGAATTTCCATGCTCGTTTCCTCGCTCTCAACCAAATGTGCCGAGATATTTGGATGTACCTGTTTCATTTTTTCTGCTACCGCCTGCAAAGCCTCCTTGGCAAGACGTTTGTCTTCCTGCCATAAATCGCTGGTCCGTTCGATAAGGTCCATTCCAAAAACAGTGACGATAGGCAGAACAGTCATGATTGTTATTTCCGCATCATCTTCAAGTGGCAACTCTTGCAGTACGTTAGCTGTTTCCTTGGAGATAGCAGAATCATCGAACGCCAGTAATATCTTCAACTTCTCCCATTGGGAAGATTCATTGACTGAAGGGGAGTGACGACACGAGTTTTCTCGAACCAGCAAGACCGAGCAGGGAGCGTACTTGATTACCTTGTGAGAAACGCTTCCTAATAAAAAACTACTCACCACGCCGAGTCCACGAGAGCCAACAACAATTAGATCGGTGTTCAACTCCTTCGCTGCTTTAATGATTTCCTCAGCAGCACTTCCTTCACGAATAAGCACGCGGACATCCCAGCCAGATTTTTTCAAGTCTTCGGACAGTCGATTCAACGCTTCTTCTGTCTTACAGCGAATGGCATCCTGACGTTTTTGAGTCGCCTCACCCTGCTGTACTGCGCCAAAGTGCGATTTGGACATCTCCAGAACAGTGGTCAGTACAATTTCACTGCCGGGTGGAAATGGAATATTCTTCAAGATTTTGATGGTCGTAAGCGAATAAGTAGAACTGTCTGTTGCAAGAAGAATTTTCATTACCCGTCCTCTCAAAATGAAACCAGCAAGTGTTTTATTACGTTAATAAAACATCGTAAGCTACCAATTGACCAGGAAGTAAGACAAGTCAGCTTTTTATCTTCCCGATTCTCGTTTTACGCAAGTCATACTGTTCCACGCATTATAGCGTATTTGCACACTGTTATCCCTGTAACGATATCATATAAGCGGGTGGCCTCGGTTAATTTATTAACCGGGGCGGCGTAGCCGTAAGAGGAATTTGGGGAAGGGTGATTTGTCATCAGAGTGTCAATGATCGGGAAAGATTTCACACAACCCTCTTGTTGACGGAGTCACTCTATTTTTCAACGGGCTTGCATTTCAATTCCTCGATAAGCTCGCTAGCAGTGTTCAACATGACCTCTTCTACTTTTTCGCTGTAGAGTCCGACCTGGTTTTCAAGGTCTGTTCCCCATAGCCAAGTGGTGACGCCGATTGTTTCGTGACCGCCTTCGCGTACAATTTTGGCTGTCGGAATGTATCCGGAAAGATCGTTGTTGTAGGCAGAGACCCAAAGCGGTTCCTCAGGATATTTTGCTCTAAGTTTTAATGCGTATTCAGAAACTGTTTCCGTGGGGAACGCGACAATGGTTAAATCATTTCCAAATGACCAGGCAGCAATGGGAGCCGGGTATGTTACTGGTAACGTTCCTCCTGAATCAAGAACTTTCAGCATTTGTGTCGTCATCAAAGCAACGGTTCCTTTGTAAGAGCCAAGTTGTTCTCGGGTCAGTTTTTTGAGAGGCAGGTCTGTCATTCGAAAAGCGAATTTCAATTCGCCGTGTATTGGTCGCATCTTACTTTTCAGCACTCGATTTACTGCATCTGCCAACTCTTCTCCGAGTTTACGAACTCCGGGAATGTTTGTGCGAGGCTGGGGATTGGCATCGGCTCCACATCCCGACTTAAACAATGCAACGACACCGGGGTAAAGTTGTTCGAGTCTTTCCTGTGCGTAGCCGGCATAATCTCCAGAAATTAAATTATGATCACCCGTTAAACCGGTATTGTGGCACGCACACCCGAATAAAATGGCTCGTAACTTTCCATTTTCTCCGGTAACTTTAAGTACGGGAACAACCTTGTCGACCGGTCCATCAGGATTGGGAGTCATTCGAATAGATCCCTGGCGATTTTTAAGCCGCCGATTCATCGGAAAATTAACGTGATCGGTTCCCCAGGAAAGCTTTGCAGGCTGCAAATCGCTCAGGCTGGCAATCATCAACTGATAAAACTTCTCCTGTAAACTTTTCGTATAATCAATGATTCGAAAAGCTTCTGCCTCATTCAGGGAAGCATACGCAATATTTCCTTGAAGATCCGGCTTCAAGCTCATCAACGGGCCGGTATGATTATGTGAAGCATTCAACATTATCTGAGAACGCGACAATCCTGTCTCTTTCATCACCCGCTGGCAGGCTGGTCCAAAGAAGATATTTTGAACGCCAACCAGATCGCACGTTACAATAATGCCACGATGCCCCCCGGCATCTTCGAAAGCGAGAGCCTTTGCAAAAATGTCGATATCGACACCTGCAAAAGGAGCTTTCCGCCCGCCATATCCGACCAACTGAATGGGGGATTCGGGAGTAATGACAATTTTAGCAACGCCAACTTTCCATTCTGCAGCCTGTGAACTGGGTACTGCTACAAGAAAAAAGATGCTGGCAAAAATTAATTTTGAAAT
>JAJRTM010000897.1 GCA_024278285.1 Planctomycetota bacterium | reverse complement strand
CAGGCAGCCGATATTTCCATCCAGATTTACATAACTGAGCCCCGCTTTTTGTGCCTGCACTTCGGAAGGATCTTCTTCGGAGAGGTCACGCAGTTCGAGCAAGTTTTTGTGCCGGAACATTGCGTTATCATCGAAGCTGACCTTCGCATCGAGCGCCACCAACTCTCCTGCTCCGTTTACGATCAGTGGATTGATTTCCGTCATACTGCAATCGTTATCGACAAAGAATTTGCAGATTTGTGTCAGAAATTTCTCAGCATAACGAACGGTTTTCCCTTCCATCCCTAATGCGAATGCAAGGTTTCTCGCCTGGTACGGCATCAACCCCAAAGCGGCATCGAAATATTCGTTGAGAATTTTTTCGGGGGATTTTTCGGCAACGACTTCAATTTCCATGCCTCCTTCTGAAGACATGATTAAAACGGGGCAGTTCAGTTCCCGGTCTACCACAATTCCCAGATATAGTTCGCGGGCGATGTCGAGTCCCTCTTCGACAAACAGAGTGCTAACCTGTTTTCCTTCCGGGCCAGTTTGAATGGTGACCAGGGTGTTCCCCAGCATGTTCTCTGCATTTGCCTGAGCTTCTTCGGCAGAGCGAACCAGCACAACGCCGTTTTGCTCCGGGCATTCTTTGAATGTTCCCTTGCCTCGTCCGCCCGCATGAATTTGCGATTTAACAACGGCAAGCGAACCGCCCAGTTCGTTGAAAGCAGCCGCGGCTTCTTCGGGAGATTTTACCACGATGCCCCGCGGGACTGGTATGCCACATTCGCGAAAAAGCTGCTTTCCCTGATATTCATGAATCTTCATCGATGAACTATTCCCTGAATTTTGAACGAACCAATGAGTGCGAAAATGCCACCTCTTTGAACAAGATATGTGGGATCCCAGCACGGCTGGTTCATTTTGATAGCCGTAATCAATCTGATGTTTTTCTATAGTTTGCGAGCCGTTCGCAAACCTTTACCGTTCGTAATATAGTGAACGCTGATAAAACTTTCCAGTTACCATAGCAACGTTCTCTTCTTTGTCTTTCAGATACGGGATTTCCCCTCAAACGGAATATGAAATAAGGAAATAAACCTTGCCGTAAGGATTTCTTCATGAAATATCCCAGAGAGTGGCAATCTTTTTTAACCTCTTTTACAATGGATGATCTGTCTTTACTTTCTCAGGTACACCAGGAGGGACCACGCTAATGAATCTGTTTCTGCGATTGACATCTCTTGTTGCTTTTATCCTTCTCGTAAACGCCTTTCCAGTCAAGATCAAAGCCCAGGGGTTGGAGTATGTGAAGGCTCATTACACGAAGTATGAGTATCAAATACCGATGCGGGACGGCAAGCACCTTTTCACTGCTGTTTATGTGCCGAAGGATAATTCGCAGAAGTATCCGATGCTGCTGAAACGAACCCCGTACAGCGTTCGCCCTTACGGAGCGGATCAGTATCCGGATAACCTAGGCCCTTCCGCGTTGTTCGGCAAAGAAGGATACATTTTCGTCTACCAAGATGTGCGTGGGCGTTGGATGTCGGAAGGTGATTTCGTGCAGATGCGGCCTCATCTGCCGAAAAAAACAACGAAGGACGATATCGATGAAAGTACCGATACCTGGGATACGGTCGAATGGCTGATCAAAAACATCAAAAATCATAACGGACGAGTTGGCATCGCGGGGATTTCGTATCCCGGTTTTTACACGGCTGCGGGAATTATTGATTCTCACCCGGCGATTAAAGCCGCTTCGCCACAGGCACCGGTGAATGACTGGTTCATGGGGGATGATTGGCATCATAATGGGGCGTTCTTTCTGGCGCATATGTTCAACTGGATGTCTCGCAGTGGTCGGGCAAGACCGGAGCCGACTAAGAATTTCCCGCGTGCCAATTTCGATTACGGTACCCCGGATGGTTACGAATTTTACATGCGGATCAAAACACTTTCGGAGATCGATCAGAAATATCTCAAAGGGGAAGTGCCGTTCTGGCTCGAAACGATGAAACATGGCAACTACGATGACTTCTGGAAGTCTCGCAATATTCGGCAACATCTCAATAACGTCAAGCCGGCTGTTTTGATGGTAGGAGGCTGGTTCGATGCAGAGAATTTGTTCGGCGCACTCGAAACATATAAATCGATTGAGGCTCGCAATCCGCAAACCGTTAATACGATTGTGATGGGTCCGTGGCGACACGGCGGTTGGGCACGTGGCGAAGGTTCATTTTTCGGGGATATTCCGTTCAATTCAAAAACATCCGAATTCTATCGCGAAAAGATTGAGTTTCCATTCTTTCAAAAGTACCTCAAAGGGAAAGGAAAAGTTGAACATCCCGAAGCATGGGTTTTTGAAACGGGAACCAATCAATGGAAAAAGTACAACAAATGGCCTCCTGCGAAAGCACAGCCGCATTCGTTGTACTTTCATCAAAACGAACAGCTTTCATTCGCACCGCCGCAGCAAAAAGAGGGGCAGGGTACTTTTGATGAATACTTCAGCAATCCGAACAAACCAGTCCCTTACATGGGCGGAATTACCAAAGGGATGAAGGCCGAATACCTGACCGCGGATCAGCGATTTGCCTCTCGGCGGCCAGATGTGCTGGTGTATCAAACAGGCGTCTTGAAGCGGGATGTGACGATTGTTGGTCCGATTGGTGTGGAACTAATCGTTTCGACTTCTGGAACTGACAGCGACTGGATTGTGAAAGTGATCGATGTTTATCCGGATGATTTTCCGAACCCGAAAAATAATCCGAAGCAGGTTCAGATGGGTGGTTATCAACAACTGGTACGCGGCGATGTGATTCGCGGCAAGTTCCGCAACAGTTTTGAAAAGCCGGAACCGTTCAAGCCGAACGAGCCAACGGAAGTCATCTTTACTTTGCCGGATACGAACCACTGTTTCCGTAGCGGACACCGAATTATGATTCAGGTTCAAAGCAGTTGGTTCCCGTTGGTGGATCGCAACCCACAAAAATTCTGTGACATCTTCCAGGCAACACCAGCCGATTTTCAATCAGCAACCCAGCGAGTTTATCGGTCACCCCAGGCAGTTTCTCATCTGGACCTGCTTGTCTTGCCCTAATACCGGATAAATCGGAACCAAACAGGTAGAATTGGCGTTAGGAAGAAGTAGGTCACCGGGTAGCTCAGACAAACCCGTTCAGAGTTGCCTGAGCTACCCGGTTCGTAACTATTCAGCTTTGGCGTAGGGTCCGCTATTGCGGAGCACGATGGAAGGTGGATCCCCCTATTTCGTGCGGTGGTCCGCAATAGCGGACCCTACCAACAACCTTCTGCTCGTTCCCAAGCTCCAGCTTGGGAACGGACGGTTGGGAAGGTCCTCCTTCCGGTGAGTTTTCATTGTTTTCGATGATTTCCAGTACCGGCATGAAGCAGGAGCTTCTGCCCCTTGCGTTCCCAAGCAGGAGCTTGGGAACGAGGAAATCCGGGTTAGGAAAAAGATAGGTCAGGCTTTGCAGCCTGATGAATACAGTTTGTGAATCAGGGAGTTGGCGGGAGTAATATCAAAATGGAAGCCGCATCAGAACAACCGGAGGAAGCTATTGATAATGACGGTACGAAAGCGACCAGTCAAAACAGTTTGGTTGCCTTGGCTCAATATACGCTCAAGCAGGTTCGCCGGTTGGTCATTCTTGTTACAGGAATGACCGTTTTGCTGATCGGAATAATTATGTTTGTCACTCCCGGGCCTGCTTTGATCGTGATACCAGCGGGGCTTGGGATTCTGGCGATAGAATTTGCCTGGGCCAGAAAGCTGCTTGTGAAAGCGAAGGCACAGGTATCAAAATCGATAAGCAGTTTAACCGAACAACAAAAGCAGAAACCTTCCGATAAGTGATTGAATTACTGCTGTTGTAGGATTTGCCCGTTAATGATTGTTCTGCCTCGGATGCTGTTTGCGGGGACGCTGAAGGTTGTGGATGCGCCGGAAATTGTGTTGCTGAGGTTTGATTCCAGCGTAATGAATGGATTGTCGGTTCCGGTGACGGTGCTGAAGATGATCCCGCGATCAACAAACGAACTGAAGTTGGAAAGATCGATGGTGTTTCCTTCCAAAGAGACATTACTGCCATCTTGCAGGCTGGAAAACGGGATTCCGGTTGCTCCGCCTGCGTTATCGTTTATCTGATTTCCAGTAAGGTTAAATCGAGAGGCTTTGCTGGCTGTGACTCGAATACCAACGCCGTCGCGTCCTGCAAATT
>JAJRTM010000896.1 GCA_024278285.1 Planctomycetota bacterium | reverse complement strand
GGTGTCCCACATTGCTGACACAACAATACAGACTCTCAAATTACAAAGATAATTGATTCACAGAATGGAAATTGAACTCATAACGCCTCAAGATGGTCGATGGCAAGATTTACTGAGCCGTCTCGAACATGATATTTATTCATCTCCTGAATATGTCACATTTTCTGCCACTCACGAAGGAGGAATCGGAAACGCAATTTACGGAAACGATGGAACCACGCAGTTTCTGGTCCCATTTTTACGAAGAACACTTCCCGATAATCTTCAGCAGGGGGATGATTTATGGGACGCGATTTCACCTTATGGATATAGCGGAATTGTTTCGCAATGCCCGGAAAAGTTTCCTGCTTTCTTAGAAGCATGCCAGCAGCATTCTTGTTGCCAGAATATGGTTTCTCTTTTTTTACGCTGGCACCCTTTTTTCACTCCGGACAATTACGAACCAGCAACATGCGAGCAATTTGTGAATCATGGCGAAACGGTCTTTGTCGATCTGGAAGAGTCTGAAGAAGCCTGGCAAAAGCAGACGCGTTCCTCACTTCGGCGAGATATCCGACGACTGGTGCGCGAAGGGTATCATGTTGTCATGGATCAGTGGGAATACTACCCGGAGTTTGTCCGCATTTATAATGAAACAATGACTCGTTTGAGCGCCAATGAACGCTACCTCTTCTCTGAAAAATATTGTGCAGATCTGAAAGAAGCCGTCGGAAACCAATTGCACCTGGGATGTGTACTGAGCAGCGAAGGCGAAGTCGCTGCGGCGGCTCTGTTTTTTGAATGCGGGCAAATCGTGCAGTATCATCTTAGTGGAGTCGCAGGGGAACATTTTAAGTTATCACCCACAAAACTATTGTTGGATCATGTTCGGCATTGGGCAAAAGAAAGAGGTTGTTCAAGGTTTCATCTGGGAGGCGGATTGGGGGGAAGCACCGAAAGCCCACTCTTCAAATTCAAATCCGGGTTCTCATCACACCGGGCAACATTTGCGACCTCACGGATAGTTCTTCACCGCTCACTTTACCAAGAAGTCGCTGAGCGTGCTGGGCAGTTTGATCAAGATGACGACTTCTTTCCAGTCTATCGAAAAACGTAACTATTCAGCTTTGACGTAGGGGCCGCTACCCGCGGACCACGATGGGAAGTGGATCCCCTATTTCTGCGGTGGTCCGCGGGTAGCGGACCCTACGCACTGGAATCATTTTGCATTATCGCTTGACCTGCCTTATTGGGATGGGGTTTAATTGTAGTTAGATGAACTTTTATCATCATGCTGATTAAACTCTTCAGGAGCCTGAGATGCTATCAATAATCGTTCCCGTTTTTGAAGAAGAAGAATCGCTAGTTGAACTTCAACGGCAAATTGCCTCTGTTTGTCAAGAAAATAAAATCGATTTCGAATTAATCTTCATCGATGATGGCTCCCAGGATAAATCGTGGGAAATCATCCAGGAGCTTTCGCGAGATCACCAAGAAGTAACAGGCATTCGATTTCGTAGAAACTTCGGCAAGGCGGCGGCACTGACAGCGGGGATGAAGGCGGCTGAAGGTGAATGCCTGATGATGATGGATGCCGACTTGCAGGACGACCCGGCTGAAATCCCCAAGTTTCTGGAGAAGTCCCGCGAAGGGTTCGATGTTGTCAACGGCTGGAAAGAACGCCGTCTCGACCCTTGGCATAAAGTTTATCCAAGTAAAGTCTTCAACTGGATGATCGGGCGACTTTCCGGATTAAAATTGCACGATCACAATTGTGGCATCAAACTTTTTCATCGCGATGTCGCCGCCGAGATTCGGATTTATGGAGAACTGCATCGCTTTATCGCGGTGCTGGCTTATGCGCGTGGTTTCAAAATTGCAGAAGTCCCGGTCCATCACCGCTCACGAGAATTTGGGCATTCCAAATATGGCGTGAAACGATTTATCAGAGGGTTCCTCGATTTACTAACCGTCACATTTCTCACCGGATATGGGCAACGGCCTCATCATATTCTTGGCGGTATCGGCTTGTTCTTTTTTGGCCTGGGGGCGATTGGCTTTTCTTACCTAAGTATTTTGTGGTGTTCGATGAATCTTTTTCATCTGATCCCTGCCAGCCCGATTGGTTCCAGACCGCTGCTTGCTTATTCGACGGCTGCAACAATTCTTGGCGCACAGGCAATGTCCATCGGCTTACTCGCAGAAATGATCGTCGCCTACACCGGACGCGACCGCGACACTTACAGCGTCAGCGAACGAACAGAATTGCCAACCGGTTCAAAGCCTGTCTCCCATACCGACTAGCACCAGCCGGGTAGACATCTGAGGTTTTTTTCAAACCTCTCTTTTTTCATTTTATGATTTTTTCAGAAAATTGACAATGGGGCTGCCGGGTGCTTTTAGGGGCGTTCGATCAATAACTGTCCGATCTTTGGATGGCCCAGACGCATCGCGTCTGGGTGACGCAGTCACAAGAAGTCTTATCAGACACTCTGCCCAGGCAATAATCGCCCCTTCTTTTTTTACCGTTTCCTGCTTTT
>JAJRTM010000895.1 GCA_024278285.1 Planctomycetota bacterium | reverse complement strand
TTGGAAAGAAATCGGAAGTAAAACTGTTAAATGTTGCAGCAGAGTCGGTAATACCTGTTTGTAGAGGTTCAACACTAAGCAGTTCATTCGTTGGTGTCTCGTTCACGATTTCCTGTGGCACAAACAATGTTTCCGCTTCTGTCTGAGGATCGTCTTGAGCAGGCAAAACGGGAAGAGCTACATTCTGTTCTTCTAATTGTGGTTCGATTGTCTGCTCTGTTTTTGGAGTGATAATTTCCGAGTAGGCAATGACGGTTGGTTTTATGACAGAAGTTTCGTTCGTAACCGACGCGATCAACGGCAACGAATGTTGCAGTGATTGACTTAATGGATTGCCAGCCATGTGAGCAATCGGCATTGATTCAACCGGTGTAACCAAAGAGGTTTCTGCTTCTTCAGAGGTTTCGGATTTGTCTTGTTGAGTCTCTTTTCCAACCGCGATTGGTGCAGGCAATTGCGGGATGGTATCGCGATTCACCAATGCGACCGGAATGCTGAGAATCATTCCAGCAGTCAGCAAATGAGAATCGGATTTGTTTTTTTGTCCCACAATTATCCGCGTTCTCGCAGCAACTGACCGAGGCTGTTTCATGTATTGAGTCAGCAAGGTATCAACAGTTAACTTTTCACCCCAAAGCGGCAAGACAACCGGTTGCGAATTCAGACCAAGAAGCACAATCTGCCCGTGATTGGGACGCTTTCTGTTTTGATGCAAATTTGCCCGGCTCACGATCATGGGAGAGCCAGAGTTTGACGATGTTTTTTTGAGATCATCAAACGAAATCGTACGGGCAGAAGTCCGCCATTCGCGATCCAGAATGACGACGTCGCCAGCAGAAAGTTTGAAGTGATCCTGCCCGGAGCGAAGTAAGATGAGAATTGATTTACCGCCACGAAGGACTCGAATTTTCTTCCCCGCTTCCGGGGTGGCTCCTCCTGCATGTTCAATTAACTGCTTCAGGGTCACTTCTTTCTGCTCAATCTGATAAGTGGCCGGCTTGACAATTTCCCCTATAACAGCATACGTTTTGGCATGCGAAGAAGCAGCGTCTTTATCACCAAAATTGATTGTACGAGGCGCTGCAGCCAATGTAGATGAAAGCCCCAGTAGACTTGCAACCATTGCACAAATTAAACATAACTCTTTTATGTGTCTATAGATACGAGTTCTAAGCAACATCCATTTGCCCCCCATTCCGTTAAGTTTGTTGTATGCGCAGCTCTTCCTGAATCGGCATACATCCGTGTAATCGTAATAATCGGCATATTCGGTGCGAAGCATCAGGAAATTCGGTTCAGGCCAATGGGAAGCAGTCTTGCTGTAACAAATGGACTCGAACAGTTAGACTGAATTCAGCAAGTTGATGACGTTTCAATTTCATCTCACCAACACACTGGTGGCTATCATGTACGGCTATCTTGTTTTCTATGTGCTTTTCCCCGTGATGCTGGTCGCGTTATCTGTCGGGTTACTGGGATTGTACCTGATTACGGGAATCTCAGTTCTTGATCTGTTCAGTGTGTTATCCAACCGTGGAGCGAAATTGACCTGCTGGCATTGTCAAAATGAAACTTCTGCCAACCGTAAAACATGCCAACATTGCGGAAAAGAACTGCAATAGAAATAGTAAGGACCGCTCGAACAATTACTGTCGCGTTTTATGAACTCAACAGTAAACAGAATCAGCGGCAAGAGGATTTGTTTCCATCAGCCACCGTTGGTCGTTGTTTTGCGCACGCCATTTGCTGCATGACCAACAACCGCTCCTGCAAGTCGTGCGTATGTGTAACCAAAGGGAACAAACGAAGCAACACTGGCCCCCCAGTTCGCACCGTAGGCCGGGTAAAGAATTCGGTAAGCCTCTTCTTGCTCTGCCTGTGTGCCGTCGGCGTTTGCTCTTTTCAAGACCTTCTTTGTTGAAGCCGTTTCGTGCCACATGTTTGCAACAGGTAAAGTTTGAGTGGCTGCGTAAAATCCTGGGTGCTGTTGTTGGCGAACATCCTCGGCGTAGGCAACTTCTGCAAGAGCAATCGGAGGGATATCTGAATAGAGGTTAATCGTGTTGGTGAACGGGTTGTACCAGTCATCGCCAAAAATGCGTCCCGGCAGAACCGTGTATTCGAGAGTTTCCAGTGCCCCGAAAGTGAATCGCCATCCGAGGCCGATTTTTTTGTTTGTTGCCAACCGTTTCCATTCACCAATCGGGTCGTATTGGTTGACGCGCACCATCACGTCCGTCAGGTTTTCATCTTGAAGGTATTGGACAACTTGCGATTCGGTTTCAGGGGAAATATTATGGTTATCTGCTCGACGATCCCATAACGCGAGTTTCGTCGGTATCCCTACTATCCAACCAGCTCCATCCACCAGTCGACTGGGACGCCCATGACGAACTTCATATTTCTGCGCTTGTTCAATGGGTGCACTGCCAGTTCCATCACGCATGGCGACACACCCACAACAGAGCAATAAAACTCCACTGATTATGGCAAATTTGAAGATCATGTTCATCTGAAATCTTCTGTAAATTCCCTGTTGACTTTGAGCAGAATAAACCATGCTCGATCAAGCATGGTATTAACGATAATCTACAAATTCCACAACATCAATTATCGACTGGAAGGTACGAAATAATGATCCATATTATGATCATAAACATGAAGA
>JAJRTM010000894.1 GCA_024278285.1 Planctomycetota bacterium | reverse complement strand
AATCAAATACATTTTGCAATGCTGTCGGAGCATGTTCAACTACGCAGTCAAACGACGGCACCTTTCGCCGTATGCGGAAAATTCTTTTTCTTCACTCGACCTGGATCGTATACCGGTAGAAAATTCTAAACCGGTGGTCGTTTTCAGCGATGAACAGGAGTGGAAATTCCTACAAGCCTGTGATGACTGGCAATTCCCTCTGTTTCTAACTTTAATTTTAACCGGTCTGCGTCCGGGAGAGTTGGTGCATTTGCTGTTGCCGGATGATCTCGATCTGGAAACGGGTATGCTCTATGTCCGCAATAAGCCTCAACTTGGTTGGCAGGTGAAAATCAGAAATGAACGAGAAATTCCGTTGATTAAACCGTTGTGGGATGTTTTGCGTCTTATGTTGGCTGGTCGTGCGACAGGTTCTGTCTTTAGGCAACGCCGTTTCAGTCTTGATCGGGAACCGGCACTTTCCGGCCTGACAGAAAAAGAGTGCAGGCGCGGTGTTACGTATTTGTCTTTTCAAAAAGATTCCTTTCCGTGATGTTGACACAGCGAATGATCGAGAATGTTTGTGACAAAGTCAAGGATATTTTTCAGGAAGCGGAACAACTAATTGAGGGGGAATTGAATCTGCAGTCTGCTTCCCAGGTTTCGGAAGTTCTCAACAAACTGGCCTCAATCGCTTGGGTTACTGCGATGAGAACATGGCTGGAAGAACATGAAATCGATGAAGACAAAACGGTTCTCGACGTGAAAGGCCAAATCTATCGATTCAAGTGCATCAGCGAAAAAACGTTTCTCACACCGGGCGGCGAAATGAGACTTCCCCGAAGAATTTTTCAACCCGACAGCGGAGGCAAATGTTATTTGCCGCTCGATGCTGCATGGGGAATGGAGCAGCCCTGCCTGCCTCCCCCCATTCAGAAGACGCAACAGTGGTGATATGCTACAATGTTATTGAGTGATTCTGATTCCTTGCTTGAGGAGAGGTGTTTGTATGATTAGGAATATTACAGAGCCTGCCGGAACATTGGGCAACTTTCACCAATCTGGAGAAGAAGCGACAGGTACGGTCGTTGCCGTTCGGGGGAGCGTTGTCGATGTGTTTTTCCCGAGCAATCTGCCGCCCATTGGTCGCGAATTGAATACTCTTGCAGATCACTCAATTGTGTTAGAAGTTGAATCCCAACTCGATTCCGAAACGGCTCGCTGCATCGCATTGCAAACCACCAAAGGATTGGCCAGAGGTGTTCCCGTCCTTGATACACAGCATCCTTTAAGAGTCCCCGTAGGTAATTTTCTATTGGGACGAATGTTGAATGTTTTCGGCGATGTTATTGATGGCGGTCCCTCTTTGGGCGATCAGTCAGAGCTTCAATATTGGCCGACCGTGCGGCCTCCTTTGGAATTGTCATTGCGAGTTGCGAAATCTGATGTTTTTGAGACCGGCATTAAAGTGATTGATTTACTTTCGCCTTTAGAGCGAGGCGGAAAAGCTGGCCTGTTTGGTGGTGCGGGTGTAGGAAAGACAGTTTTAATTACCGAACTGATCCATAATGTGGCTGGGGAACATGAAGGAGTCAGTCTGTTTTGCGGAATTGGCGAACGCTGCCGGGAGGCGGAAGAATTGCATCGGGAGATGCAGACAGCAGGTGTTCTTAAAAATGCGGTGATGGTGTTTGGGCAAATGAACGAACCTCCCGGTGCCCGGTTTCGCGTTGGTCATGCGGCCTTGACGATGGCTGAATACTTCAGAGATGTTCATCAAAAGGACGTGTTGCTACTAATCGATAATGTGTTTCGATTTATCCAGTCTGGAACTGAAGTTTCGGGATTGATGGGACGGCTTCCTTCGCGAGTTGGGTATCAGCCAACTCTTGCGACAGAACTTGCAGAACTGGAGGAACGAATTTGCTCGTCCAGTCACGGTGCGATCACTTCGGTTCAAGCGGTTTATGTTCCCGCAGACGATTTCACCGATCCCTCTGCTGTTCATACCTTTTCGCACTTATCATCTTCGATTGTTCTATCTCGCAAGCGGGCAGGGGAGGGATTATATCCTGCGGTGGATCCCTTGTCTTCGGGATCCAACATGCTTGTTCCTCAAATCGTGGGCGAGCGACACGCACATCTTGCACGAGAGGTCCGAAAAACTCTGGCGCAATATCAGGAACTGAAAGATATTATTGCAATGCTTGGGCTGGATGAACTTTCTCGGGAAGATCGACGAATTGTCAATCGCGCCCGCAGGCTGGAACGATTTATGACGCAACCTTTTTTCACGACAGGGCAGTTTACCGGTTACGAAGGACGTGTCGTTTCGCTAGCCGAGACACTTGAGGGAACAGAGCGAATTTTGAAGGACGATTTTTATGACTACCCCGAACAGGCTTTGTATATGATTGGCGCTATTGATGATGTCAAATTGAAAACGAGGGCAGGATCATGAGTAACAGCACAAATAGTTCCATGTTGTTAAAGATTATGGTTCCTGATGCGGTCATTTTGGAACAGAAGGTGACGAAGTTAACAGCAGAGTCAAGCGAGGGACGTTTCTGTCTCAAACCTCGACACTGCGATTTTGTTACAGTACTTTCTGCTGGATTATTATCCTATACATTGCCATCAGAAAAGCCAGAAAAAGAGACGACCATTTATGTTGCAGTCAACGCAGGTATCTTGGTGAAACATCAGGAGGAAGTGATGGTCTCTGTTCAGGAAGCAGTGGTAGGCAGAGAACTGGGAGAACTGGAAAAATTAATTGAAGAACGTTTTGAAGTGACTGATGAGCGAATGCGACTTGCTCGCTCAGCGGTTGCGCGACTGGAATCCGATTTTCTTCGTCGATTGTTGAGTTTGGAGGATTGATCAGGATGCCCGAAAATAGTCCGTCAGGACGATCACAAAAACAGTTTCAGAAACAAGTTGGACGAGCCGAGCAACGCCACCTGGCTGCCCGGAAAAACCGAAATCGTTCGGTCTGGTTTGGACTGGGAGCCTTTGGCGTGATCGGTTGGTCTGTTGTCACGCCCACGTTGGTTGGAGTGGCAATTGGCTGGTGGATTGATCGAGCTTATCCGAGTCGTTACTCGTGGACATTGATGCTCATGTTTTGCGGTTTAGCAATAGGATGTGTGACCGCCTGGCAATGGATTATGTCCGAAAGTCAACATGATAATTCAAGCAAATAGCAGGCTGGAGTTTACATCTGCGTCTGTAAGAAAGAATTTAATAAATGTTTGAAATTCTGATTTTAATATTGAAAACATACGGCTTGAGCCTGTTTATTGGCTTGGGGACAGGCTTGCTTTATTTTTATTGGATGCGTTGTTCAATTCGCATCGCGGTCAAAAGGGAACACGCATTTGGCTGGTTGATCTTCTTTACTCTGCTTCGATTGGTCTGTATTGCCACTCTCTTATTTGCTGTCATTCAACAGGGACTCGGAATGCTCGTTTGCTTTATGATTGGTTTCACCGCAGCCCGATTCATTCTGGTGAGTTTAGCTGTCGATGAAACAGAGGAGGAGAAGCATGCTGTTTGATCCCGATAACACGATCTATTTTCGTTTAGGTGGATTCCCGATCAATGCAACGATTGTGAATTCACTTTTGGTCACAACATTTCTGACGCTTGGTTCGTTATTCATGTCGAGGCGTTTGAAACAAGACGGTTCGATTTCTCGCTGGCAGCATTTGTTAGAACTGGCAGTTATCACGATTCGCAAGCAGGTCAGAGATATCAGTGCTCAAAAACCAGAGCCTTATCTTGCGTTTGCAGGAACTCTGTTTCTTTTTATTGTCTTTAGTAATTTACTGGTTGTCGTCCCCGGTTTTCAGCCGCCCACGGCTTCGCTTTCAACCACGGCTGCGCTGGCAACGTGTGTTTTTTTTGCTGTTCCCTTTTTTGGTATTTCAAAGCAGGGCTTTCGTAATTATCTAAGGCAGTATTTGCAGCCGACCGTGATAATGTTGCCCTTTAATGTTATTGGAGAACTGTCTCGAACGCTGGCTCTTGCGGTTCGTTTGTATGGGCACATGATGAGTGGTGCAGTGCTGGCAGCCATTCTTGTCGGTTTCGTGCCATTGTTTGTTCCGGTTCTCATCAATTTGCTGGGGTTGCTGACAGGAATTATTCAGGCTTATATATTTGCAGTTCTGGCGGTTGTATATATCGCTTCGGCGACTGCTGCCCACGCACGAAAGACGACTACGCCCGGAAACGCATCCGAAGAACCTGGGGATACCTTAATGAGATCAATTTCTGTTGAGTCTGTTGATTCCGCGGAATAAACACTGTTTTCGAAAGAAGAAGGAGAAATGATGGATCACGAAACTGTAATCGCAGTGGCGTCAATCGTGACGGCTGGTTTCACAATCGCGATCGGGTCAATCGGACCTGCACTGGGAGAAGCTCGTGCGTTGGCACAGGCACTTTCGGCAATCGCACAACAACCCGATGAGGCAAATACAATCACACGAACCTTATTTGTGGGGATGGCAATGGTGGAATCGACCGCCATTTATTGCTTTGTCATTTCGATTATCCTGCTTTTTGCCAATCCGTTTGTAGCGACAGCAACTGGTAGTTGAATCGAGCATCAAAGTAGAACACTCTTAAATTGTTAGCATCCCAGCACGGCTGGCCTGTTCTGACCGCCGTAACCAAAACGGTATTTTCAAAAATTTGCGAACCGTTTACAAACTTTTAATGTTAGTCATATGAATATCTCCAATGACACATGGTTTACTTACTCGGCTCAGATTATTAATTTTCTGATCCTTGTGTGGCTGTTGAAGCGATTTTTGTATCGACCTGTGTTGCAGACAATAGAAAAACGAGAGCAAGGGTTTACCTTGCGTGAAAAGGAAGCAGGCAAGGTGGAAGCAGAGGCATTAGAGCTTCTGGAAGATTACCATCAGCGGCTCAGCGCACTGGAGAATTCTCGCGAAATAATGATGGGGCAAGTGCGTGAAGAAGTGACTGAGTGGAAGAGCGAGCAGATTGAACAGGCAAAAGAGGAAGTTGCAGAGGCTCGCCAGCGATGGCACAGTGCCTATCAACGAGAGCGTGAAAGAATCCTGCGAACCATGAAGGAAGGCGTTGGTATCGAAGTGCAGGAAATGACCAGAACACTACTGCGAGAACTGGCCAATTGCGACTTGGAAAGTGTCATGATCGACGTTTTCCTTAAACGCTTTGCCGAATCCCCGGAAGGATTATCACGCTTTAGAAAATCGATGATGCCCGATCATCGACTTCGCATCCGATCTGCTTTTCCAATCAGTGAGGACTCTCAGAAACGGATGATGCACTTGTTGAATGAGCAATCGGAGACACGTTCTGGCCTTATTGATAAGTGTGAACTGATAATTGATACCGATCTGATTTGCGGTATCGAATTAGTCTACGGCGATCACCGCTGGTCCTGGAGTCTTGCTCAATCACTTGATGAATTAGAGCATCATCTGGAATCACTGTTAAATTCCGGGGCAACTCAACCTTATCTGGCAGGAGAAACCTCAGCATGAAAGAAGACAATATTGATGCCACTCAATATGTCGCTGAGATCCTCTCCCCTCATCAACAAATCCTGAGTGAATATCACAAATTATTGCGAGCTGAGGAGATTGGAATTGTTTCCAGTGTTGATCGGGGAACCGTTTCAGTAACGGGACTTCCCAATGTTTGCCTTGATGAGCTGATCGAATTTTCTCATGGTTCGTTCGGTCTCGCTTTTAATTTGGACCGCGATGAAGTGGGCGTGATCCTGCTGGATCAATCGAGCGAGCTTGAATCGGGTGACGATGCGTTGCGAACTTATCGGCAATGTGACGTTCCGGTTGGAGAGGAATTACTTGGTCGAGTGATTGATCCCCTCGGACGTCCCAAAGATCGGCGAGGCCCGCTACAAACATCGCTGCGCCGGCCGGTGGAATCTCCTGCTCCTCCCATTATTAATCGGGCACCAGTTACGGTTCCTCTTCAAACCGGACTGAAGGTGGTTGATGCGTTAATTCCTATCGGGCGTGGTCAACGGGAATTGATTCTGGGTGACCGTCAGACGGGCAAAACCTCCATTGCTGTCGATACCATTATTAATCAACGAGACAACAATATTATCTGCATTTACTGCGCCATCGCACAAAGAGCCTCTGCGGTTGCAAATGTCATTGATCGGCTGGAGAAGAATCAGGCACTCGATTATTCGGTCGTACTGATAGCAGAAGGGGATTCGCCTCCCGGATTGCAGTTTATTGCCCCTTACGCAGCGACTGCAATTGGGGAGTATTTTATGGAGCA
Organism: Planctomycetota bacterium; assembly: GCA_024278285.1. Classification (GTDB taxonomy): domain Bacteria; phylum Planctomycetota; class Planctomycetia; order Planctomycetales; family Planctomycetaceae; genus Rubinisphaera. Next base: position 5,641 of record JAJRTM010000894.1, on the reverse strand, counting down.
GGGACGAGATGTTTTAATTGTGTATGACGACCTGACTGCCCATGCTCGCGCGTACCGAGAACTCTCTCTGTTACTTCGCCGACCTCCTGGACGTGAAGCTTTTCCGGGGGACATTTTTTTTGTGCATTCCCGACTGCTGGAGCGATCAACGCATCTGCGAGAAGAGCTGGGGGGAGGTTCTTTGACAGCGCTCCCAATTGCAGAAACAGAAGCGCAGAATGTGGCGGCCTATATTCCTACTAATTTAATTTCAATTACCGATGGACAGGTTTACCTTTCTCCCGATTTATACCAGAAGGGGATTTTGCCTGCTGTTGATGTCGGGAAATCGGTCTCGCGCGTCGGTGGGAAAACTCAATTGCCTGCCTATCGGCGAGTTGCCGGAGATCTACGGCTCTATTATTCTCAATTCGGAGAGCTAGAGGCTTTTTCCCGGTTCAGCACCAGGCTGGATGAAGAAACACGACGGACACTGAATCGCGGGCGTCGCGTTCGGGAAATCTTGAAGCAACCAGAAGGTTCACCTCTGGCTGTTACATCGCAGATTGCTTCTCTGCTGGCAGTGACACAAGGAGTTCTTGATAAGGTAGAGTTAGAAAAAATCGCGATCCTCGAACCTATATTGCACGATGCCGTGTTCAGTCAACTTCCAGAGATTTACCTTGGTATTGAACGAGGAGAAGAATTGACTTCGGTAGATCTGGAGACTCTGATTTCGACTTTGCAACGGTCCGTTCCAAGGGAGTTTATCACCCTATGATTTTACTGGAAACGATGAAGCGACAGATCCGTTCTGCAGAACAGATGCAATCCATTGTGCATACAATGAGATCATTTGCAGCAGTTAATATCAGGCAGTACGAATTGGCTGCCCAGGCAAGCGAAGATTATTTGAAAACGGTTTTGAAGGGGCTTGAGATGCTGCGTTGGCTGCATCCACAAAAAGAAATATTTGCAGGAACGACTTCGGACCAACTGGTAGGGGTCATCGTTTATGGATCCGATCAGGGGATGTGTGGTTCCTTCAACGAACAAATTACGTCCTACACTCATGAAATGATATCGACTCAGTTTGATAAAGAGCAGGTCCATCTCCAGGTTGTCGGCTCTCGGGCGGCTGACTTGATGAGTGATCATGGTTACGAAATCGACACCCTGTATGAAGTTCCCAGTTCTGTGAATAGTATTTCAAATTTGACACTCGATCTGCTTCCAAATATTGAAGCATGGCTGCGCGAGTATCGCCTTGGGACATTAATTCAGTTTCATAATCTTCGAATTCGTAAAGCAAGCTGGCAACCGAGCCATTCGAAAGTTCTCCCTTTTGATCTGGACGAAGTTCTTCCCAAACGATCCTCACGGTGGAACTCTCGCTCGCTGCCGATGATCACCATTGACCCGGAAAACCTGTATTCTGAACTGGTACACCAATATTTATTTGTGATGCTTTATCGAGCCATTGCGAATTCTCTGGCAGGGGAAAATGCAAGCCGAATTGCTTCGATGCAAGCTGCTGAAAAAAACATCAGCGAGCGGTTGGAAGAATTACAGAAGGCCTACCAACTTGGAAGACAAGAGGCCATTACGGAAGAACTGTTAGATGTCATAACGGGGTTTGAAGCATTACGGGAAGAGTTCTGACTACAGATGCCTTCAGCAAATACGGGGAAACTGGCTTCCAATTGGTTCATCAATTGGTTGTTCGATACCAAGAATACGCCGGATTGTTACCGGGGCCGATTTGCGAACTTGCACTTCGCCAATAATAGTTGCTTCTTTTGAAACATCTGATTCTCTGAGTGCTTGAACTGCGATGTCTGCTTCTTCTTTTGCAACGGCAAGTAACATCGTTCCTTCGCAGGCACTAAAAAATGGATCTAACCCTAATAACTCACAAACGGATTGGGTTTGCTTTTCAACAGGTAATTTTTCTTCGTCAATCGTCAGGCTTTTTCCACTTAATGCAGCCCATTCGTGTAAAACCGTTGCCAGTCCTCCGCGTGTTGCATCTCGCATGGCGCGAATTGAAACACCTGCCAGCAGCAGTTTATTGACCGGTTCACGTAACGATTGGCAATCGCTTTGGGGCGGTGGTTCGAAGCCGAGTTCTTCACGAGCCGAGAGTATTGCAATTCCATGTCGCCCAATAGAACCGGTAACAATTAACTGATCGCCCGGCTGTAACTTATGTGGATCAAGTTGAAGTGAACTGAAAGGGACACCGACGCCCGTGGTGTTGATATAAAGACCATCAGCCGCACCACGAGGCACAACTTTGGTGTCCCCGGTCACAATTTTGATCTCTGCTTGTTGAGCTGCACGAGAAATACTTGAGAGAATGTCAGACAGAACTTTTACTGAAAATCCCTCTTCAATTATTAACGATAACGTTAACCATTGAGGGTCTGCCCCGCTGACGAGCAAATCGTTGACCGTGCCGTTAATGGCTAAAGAACCAATATCGCCCCCCGGAAAAAATAGTGGCGTTACCACATAACTGTCGGTAGAAAAGTGGATTCGATTTTGTGGCAGGTCGATGACCGCTGCATCATCCTGAGAGCTGATCGCAGCTTTTCCCAAACCTGGCAAAATGACATCTTCAATCAATTGCCGTGTCAATAAACCCCCTTCACCATGTGCCAGAGTGATGATTTTATCTTGTGGATTCAAAGGGAGAGGACAACTTCCAGTCCAACTGTTATCTGTCATAGGTCTCTTATTCACTGAAATCCTGAGTAATATATTCAGAAGGTTTTAACTTATTGTAAGCGGCAAGGCGATAGCCGCCGGTATTTCGTGTTGGCAGAGGTGGTTCATTTGTCATTTACCGATGACCGGCGGCTAGCGTCTTGCCGCTTACTCTGTTTACTGTTGAGTCGATAAAATCGCGACAGTTATTGTTCGAACAATTCAAAGATGGGAAGCATGATAAATACCAGAGCATGTCCAACTTAAATTCTTGCCCCTGTTTTTATTTAGTCAGAATTGTTATTTCGGTAGCGATAATAGGCTGCACAAGCTCCTTCGGTCGAGACCATTGGAGCACCGAGTGGGGTTTGTGGTGTGCATTGATTTCCAAATGCTGAACATTCTGAAGGCTTGATCGTTCCTGTGAGAACTTCGCCACTTCTGCATTCCGTTTGGATTTCCTGTTGATCAACATCTGAGAGTGAAAATTTAAGTTCTGCATCGTAAGCTGCCCATTGGGATTTCAGGCAAAGCCCACCATTGGGGATCACCTGCATACCTCGCCATCGCCTGTTTGTAACATCAAAAATCTGTTCGCATATTTGGCGGGCAGAATGATTTCCATTCCGTTTTACAGCCCGTGGATAACAGTTGATCAGATTTGCTTGCTGTTGTTCTAGTTGTGTGACTACTTCAAGGATGCCAACCAGCAAATCGGTAGGCTCAAATCCTGTGACTGCAACAGGCATCTGGAATTGTTCGACAAAACCTGCATACTCTTCGAATCCTGTTAAAGTGCAAACATGCCCTGCTGCCAGGAATCCCTGCACTCGATTTTGTTTCGATGCTGCAAGCAGTTTCATGGCAGGCAACACGCAAACATGGCTACACAGAACGCTGAAGTTTTTTACTTTCAATTGAGCAGCCTGCAAGATCGCAATCGCAGTTGCAGGAGCCGTCGTTTCAAATCCAACTGCCAGAAACACAACTTCCTGCTCTGGATTTTTTCTGGCTAACTGGACTGCATCCATGGGAGAATAAACCGCTTTAATGTTCCCTTTTCCTGCCTGTGCATCAAGTAAAGAACCATGATTACCGGGAACGCGTAGCATGTCACCAAAGGTTGCAACCAATGTCTGGGGACGCATCGAAAGGTGAATTGCATTATGGATCGCAGAAGCTGGTGTGACACAAACCGGACACCCCGGCCCATGAATCAGTTCTACGCATTCAGATAATGCTTCATCAATTCCCGAGCGGAGCAACGCGTGCGTTTGCCCGCCACATACTTCCATGATCGTCCATCGCTGAGTAGATATTTCACGAATGCGATCCACTAAACCGTGAGCATGTTTGGGGTCTCGATATTCAGAGAGATATTTCAATTCATGTCTCCCCGGTAGAATTAAACAGTCGCTGCAATGTATCGAGTTGCAATAGCGCCGCCTGGGTATCAATCCTGCAAATGGCCATCCCCGCGTGGACGATGACGTAATCGCCAATTTCTGCATCTTCGACACAGGCCATGTGGCAGACTTTCCGAACGCCCTCAAACTCGATTTCAGCTTTCGAGAATAAGGGGGTTCGATCAATCCAGCCAACAACTTTTCCTGGAACCCCCAAACACATCGTTGTTTTTTCTCCTGCTCCTGTTGGTTTACAATGTTCGTGCAGCCCCGATTGCCAGTTGCCCTGCTGCCAGGCCGCCATCGTTGATCGGTATTCTTTCTGGAAAAACAACCCTTCGAGATGCTTGCTCAAACTTATCAACGATTAATTCGACAAGAACCCGATTTTGAAAACAGCCTCCTGCCAACACGACCGGATATTCTGGAAAATATTCACAGACGCGGAAAATCCCTGAAGCAAACCCCCGATGAAATCGGCTCGCCATCAAAGATCGAGGAACTCCATATTCATAATCGGTAACAATTTGTCTGATTACCGGACGCCAGTCGAGTTCGATCATACGATCATTCGTATTAAGATCAAAGTCGTACTCACTGAATTCTTCTTCGAGCACGCGAGATTCCAACTGCATTGCCAATTGGCCTTCATAGTTAACCGATCCCACTCCAAGGATTATTGCAGCAACTCCATCAAACAGGCGACCTGCGCTGGTTGTGGGAAAACTTAGAGATTTGTGACTGAGTGCTTTGCAAACTCCTTCCACCTCTCCTGTTGATCGATCTGGGAAGAATTGATGAGTCAGAGAAATTGCTTTCTCGTCATCAAAGGTTTTGTGAAGAAGTGAAGCAGCAATTCGCCACGGAGCACGAATTGCTGCTTCACCACCACACAGCGAGAACGACGAAACAGAGCCGATTCGCTGAAACTCCCGTGCTGTTGTCAGCAGAAACTCCCCTCCCCATACTGTTCCATCATCGCCCCATCCTGTCCCATCAAACGCAATTCCTAGAACTCGCTCGTGCAATAAACCATGTTCAATCATTCCTGAAACAATGTGAGCATGATGATGCTGAACCCCCTGTAAGTTTTCTGAACGCAGCCGGGCCAAACGTGTTGAATGATAATCGGGGTGGAGGTCGTGAACATATTCAGCACTTTGAATTTCATAAAGTGATCTGAGATTATGCAGGGTCGTGTCGTAGTAATCCCTCATCAGCAGAGAATCTAAATCGCCAATATGGGGACCGAGAATTGCCTGTTGAGTGTTGGAAACCGCAACCGCATTTTTCTGGTGTCCTCCCATAGCAATAGAATGTTGCTCGCTTTGAATGGGTAAAGAAAGTGGCGCCAATCCCCGGGAGAGTCGAATCGTTATTGCACGCCTCGCAACAATTTGCATAACACTATCATCAACTGCATTGAGAATGGGACGGTTGTGATGCAGGAAACAGTCTGCGAGATTGCTTAGTCTTCTTTCAGCCTCTTCCACATCGATTGCCAGCGGTTCCCCTTCTCGGTTTCCGCTCGTTACGACCAACGGCTT
>JAJRTM010000893.1 GCA_024278285.1 Planctomycetota bacterium | reverse complement strand
TCGGTCGCAACCAGTGACATCCCAATCGCCCACCAAGGCAAAGAACGACCCGCGAGAAAAAGATCGGAACCGGTTTTCAAACGCCGACCAATATAAACACCCAACGCCATCGTCCCAAGCAAATAGACAGCCAGCATCACGTAATCAATAGTCGCAAGATTTGTCATAGATCCTCACCCTGCCGCAATACTAAAAAGAACTTTCCGAAACGGTACTCATCGGAAAGACAGAATACCGGATGCCGCAGGCAGGTTCCACTATCAGGAACAAATCAGACTCAGCACTTTGCAGAACTTAATGGCTAAAAGAAAAAAAGCCGCTAATGAACTCGAATCATCCGGAATGAAATCATCCCATCACACCTTCGATTTTTCAGTTCGTTGTAGGATGGGTGGTTCTGTCGGCGAACCGGTCTCTGATATCGTTGGACTTGCTACCGACAGGTTCACCCATCTTCGCGTGCCGGATTTCTTTCTACAACAATAGAAAGACGAAACGGTTATTATTCGGCAAAGAATTCACAAAGTTGAGACCGTATTTGATGGGTGCAGGCACACCATCCTACAGCGTGTAGGCTGGGTCAAGACCCAGCATTGTGGCTGTTTGAGATGAAGAACCTCTGTCTTTTCACTTAATGGAGACAGGTTTTCCGGTTTCGATACTCTTTGCTTCTGCGTGGCACAGTTTCACTCCATTGAGGGCGTGCTCTGCCGCAAGGAACGGGGAGACATTGCCGGTTTTTAATCCGATTGCAGCCGCTTTGAATTCTTCTGCAAATGCACCGTACCATTCCGGGTTTCCCTTTAGCTTCGGCACTTGCGTTTTGCCGTTGTTTTTCAAGACAACCAGCGGGCGGTTCACAACCCATTCGGTTCCGTAGGTTCCTGCATCAAATTCGATGGTTGCCTTTTCAAAGAATGCCTGATAGCCATGCGCGAACTGCAAAGCTGAAGAGGCAATCGCGCCGCTGGTACAGGTTATCGCGGGACCGTTTTCATACAGATAATTGGTTTGTGTATGTTCGACCAATCCATCTTGTGATTTGCCGACAGAACAAACTTTATCGGGCAATCCACATGTTGAAGAAATGAAGTGGTTATCGTGAATATGTAGATCGATTCCGAATCCGCCCATTTCGATCATATCTTCTGGCAGGTTGAGCCACTTCGGCGGGCAGATAACACGTCGCATATTCAAGGCAAGCAATTTGCCATACTTTTCCTTTTCGATACATTCTGCAAGAAAACGAAATTCCGGGAAGAAGGGAAGTACGTGAGCGACCATCAAAATCTTCTTCGCCTTTTCAGCTTCGCGCACCATACGCACGGCTGATTTCACCTGCACGGTAATCGGCTTTTCGACCAGTACATTTTTCCCGGCTTTAAGTGCTTCAATAACCACCTGCTCGTGCTGACCGATTGGCAGGCAAATATCGACCAGATCGACTTCGGGATCGTTAAGCAGATCGTGATAATTTTCGTAAGCAAAGATCCCTTTCAAATTCACATTGGTGCTTCCCCTGGGACCGAAATTTCCCTGGATGGAAGACCAGTCGCCGTTCCGTTTTTTTTCGCTGCGGGTCGCGATCGCATGAACCTTTACATTTCGTAAAGAATTAATGGCCTCGAAATGCGTCATCCCCATAAAGCCCAAGCCGATAATCCCAACTTTCATTTGTTCACTCCGTCTCTGGTTCCGTAGATAATTCACTCTTTATTGATCAATGACCTTCCATGATATCTGCGAAGAAATGGTTTGTCACCCATTCAGAAAGAACGACAATATTCAGGCGAGCCTGTGTGTTGACTCCCTTGTACTACTAACGAGTAATTTCTTTGTTTCACTCAAATATTTTAAAAAATGGGCGTCATACCCAACGGCGTTGGTTCATTCGTAGGTTAGGCTTTCCAGCCTGACACCGGGTAGCTCAGACATCCTTGAACGGGATTGTCTGAGCTACCCGGCTGCGATAATGAAAACGTGTGCCACTGTCTGGCTTGTCCAGCAGTGCGAGTTACGACTGCCCTTCATCATGAAGCAGAGTTAACTTTAACGTCGACTGCAATAATTAACAGGAAAAGTCTGTCTCCGCGACCACACTGCTGGACAAGCCAGACAGTGGCACCCAAATCTCATCATTTCAACACCGGCACCCGATGGCATCGTGACCAGGGGCATCACTGCCCCGGCTTGCCTCAGAGGGCATTCTACCCCTGCTCAATATGCAGGCATCACACTTCCGGGCATTATCGCCCAAAAAACAGGCACGGAAAACAGGCCTTGCTATTCGAGGCTTCCTGTCAGGCCCCTGCGATATCCCCCATAGTCGAGGAATAGGCACTCTGCCTGAATATCACGCACGATTGCATGATTATGGTGGGAATAGTCCGGTTGTAACTGCTTTCGGGCTTATTGCGGTTTTTGCGGCTTAGGAGTAGAAACTCTTCCCAAAGGACTGTAATCTGTTTGATGTCATCATCACTATGATGTCGGATCAGCCGATATCTTTCCTTGTGGGCTTGGTCCCATCATACCCTCGGGCAATTATTGCTAAGCCAAATTGTCCGTTGCATAAATTGATGAATTACTAGAAATATCCATTTGCAAGCTGGAGGATGAGCGATGCTGGTTTTATCAAGGAAGTCGGGCGAGAGAATTCGTATCGGCGAAGATGTCGCGATTACAGTTGTCCGAATTGGTCCCAATACCGTTCGGCTCGGTATCGAAGCACCTCGGGATTTAAGTATTCTCCGCGAGGAACTCTGCGAAGATAGTGCCCCGAAAGAGAAAGACTCCAGCAGTCAGGACGCCTCTGCTATCGCTGGATAATGCGGACAGATTCGCGAAATAGATTTCTATCTAATAAGGATACGTGCATTTTGTACGTCTCCTTTTTTCGTTTGAGTCAACGATTATCATATGACTGACGCTTGATACAGCATACTCTCACTAAACATTGCAGGCTGGGTCATGACCCAGCTTTGCGTTACGCTTTGCTCAGACAAAGTGATCTAAAATCACATCAAGTCATATTTTTACACGACAGTGACTCACGAATAACCCTGTAATCAGGGCTTGCTGATAAAGTATTTTACTCTGTTATTATTGTATGAAGTTGCCATTCTTTCGACCTTGGAAGAGATTAAAGGAGAGATTAAAGGTGTCAGGAACCGTTTCCGGTGTGGTTGTAGAAGAAAATGGTGAACAGGAGAGAAAAACGAACAAAAAGACAGAAGGGTATGCCAAAAACAAAATATACGGTTCCTGACACCTTTGTTCCCTTCCCTTTTGTTCCCTTTGTTTTCACAGGTTGTTGATTTGTGATTTGGAATGGAATCGCCGACAAAAATCTCCCGCCGTGGCCGGATCAGAAAGCCCGTGATATCGAGAAGTACGGAATCAAGAAAGCTCCGTGGATTGTGGACTGGATTGAGCCGAACAGCAAACGTCGATCCAAATCGTTCGGAGCAGGCAGAGAGAATAGCGGCTATTTCGGTTTCCATGATCTGCGAAGAGGCTACGCAACCGCAAACGCCGAGCACATGGACCTGTTTGAACTCCAGAAGTTGATGCAGCATAAGTCGCAGGAAACAACACAGGGATATGTCAGCATGGCGGGCAAGCTGAAGAAGGCAATCAACAAAGCTCATGCCCCTGATTTTTTGACCGTTCGTGAGCCTTTCACGAGCCTGCAAGAAAAAGAAGGCAACCGGAGAATGAGGAACTCAGAGGAAAGAGAAGCTTGCAAACCCTGATATAGTAGGGTTAAACTGATTACCGAAGGTGGGACTCGAACCCACATGAGGATTACCCTCACCGGATTTTGAGTCCGGCGCGTCTGCCATTCCGCCACTTCGGCTTATGCCGATTACCTACAATTCCGCCATTTCTACATCGCATTATAGCTTATTGAAGCTTTGCGTCCAACTCTTTTGTATCCGGTTTGGAATTGAATTCCAGTTTTCTTTTACCAAGTTGGGGCGAATATTAAACGAAGTGGCCAAAAATACCAGCAGAAACGGACAAACATTTCTATTTTTCCCGGCAACACTTTT
>JAJRTM010000892.1 GCA_024278285.1 Planctomycetota bacterium | reverse complement strand
TACGCCCACTCTCATCCGCAGGCAAACGGGAGCAACCTTGCTCAAACATATCGCGACTCCTTGCTGGTGTTTGTTTTAGTTCAAACATAACCTTAGCAAGAGTCGCGACTTATGAAAACATGAACGGTATTGCCGTTAAACAGTTGCTGCTACACAAAGTATTCATGCAGGAGTTTCAGTTTGAATCGATTCACCTCTCACTTGTTTCTGGCTTTGGGGTTGCTGCTGGTTACAGAATTTATTCCCTTAACCAATCAGCTACTGGCTCAAAAGCAACTCACGCAAGATAGTAACAGCAAACCGAATCAAATTTCAAACGCGATGCCTTTTGCACTGAGTCCTGCGACAGTTCGTGTTATTTTGAATGTGAATCCCCATGTTGTCGATTCGGCAATGCGTCAGCAATTAAGCGAAGAGGTTTCCCGCCGGCTTCAAAACTCTTTTGGGCAAAGCATCCATCTCAAACTGGAAACTTCTTTTCAGCAGTTCGATATCCCGGTAAGCGTTCCAGAAGTTTCTCCTTCGCCCAACAAACTAGATGATCTGAACCAGTCGGTCATTGTACTTTATTTAGATCGCGATCACGGCAAGTGGCAAATTCGCACAAAATCCTGGCTCGCTTTAACAGACCAGTGGACCGAATTACCTCAGCAGAGTTTGAAGAATCCGCAGGCGATTGCCCGTTATTTATCCCAGGCCGTTTCCAGGCTTATTACCCCTGTAATGAAGATCGAAGAAGTCGAACAGAAAAGTGTTGCCGGGATTCTTGCGGGGGGCGAATTCTTAACACCTGATGAATCGGTCAGCCTGCTTCAACAAGGGGAATTCCTGGGAGTTGTCATGCTTTATTTCGACCGGGAGCGCAAACTCAAGGCACGTCAAATTCTCCCCTGGACCTACCTGAAAGTAACCGAACGAAATCGTGCCCTCATCACCTGTCAAACCATTTCTGCTTTCAGGAACCCGATCCCCAAATCTCGCAGACGTGTTGAAGTGCTCGCCTACCGTATTAACTCGCCCTACTCGAAAACAAAAGCTCGCGTGATGGTTCGAGATAACCCCAGCCGCCCGTTCCGATTAACAAAAGTATTTCTTTCAAAATGGGAAACAACGAAAGCTCCTACCGGCAATACTCCTTCTGCTGGTGCTCCTTCTGCAAAAGGGGAAAAAACGACGGAAGCCTCTCCCATTGCTCATCTTGAACTCACAACAACTCGCGAAGGAATGTTATTTCTTTCGCAACAGGAAATAGAGAAATCACTTGGCAGCGGCCTGGTGAAAATTGAAGTCATGAGCGACAAAGCCGTTGTCGCCCGTGTTCCCTGGTTGCCGGGAAGTACCGCTGAATTGGAAATAACTGTCCCGGATGATTCAGCTCGCCTTGATGCCCGTTTACGACTGAAACAGATTGAAACAGAACTACTCCGCGTAACCGCCAAGCGGGCAACCATTATTGCTGCCTTAAAACAGCTTGCCAACAATCCTCGCGAAGTCGATCCCGCATTTCTGTTTCAGGAAATTAAAAAACTTCCTTCACGAGAATATTTCATGAAACAAATCAGACTGACACAGGTCACCGCAACCGATCTGTTACTTCAAAAAGGAAACCGAACGGCTGCCAGAGATGTCCGAAAATTGTGTGAGAAAACCGCAGCAATCATCGAACGACATCTTGATGAAGAACCAATCGACGAACTAAAACTGCGACTTGGTTACGATGAAGAAGAATCCTCACAAAATAAATAACACGGGTGGCCCAGCGACGTAGGGTACGCTGTGCGTACCACGAATGAAGGGTAACGTATGCTATAATGGCTATGTTGTCACCAATTGTGGATCACAATTGGTGTGCACAGCACACCCTACCCGCCTGCGTGAAATCCGTTGCGTCGCCGCGTGAGTCATCTTTTTAATCTTCAGAAGTTTGCCAGGCGTTTTTTCCGATCAGTTTGACGAATCGGCAACCGCATAACGCTTCTGTCTTCCACACTCCCTTGTTTAATTGATACAGCATCAGCGATTGTACCGATTCCCCACCAATGGGAATGACAATGCGCCCTGGGTCTTTCAATTGTTTTCGATACGCATCTGGCAATGCGGGGGCAGCAGCGGTGACAATGATGGCATCGAAGCGTTCTTCGGTATCACTCTCTACAGAGCCATCGCCAATCAGAAACCTGACGTTATCAATCCTCAATTCAGTAAGTCGTTTTTGAGCCTGTCGTGAAAGTTCTTCCCAGCGTTCAATCGTTGTCACATGATGGGCAAGCCGAGCCAGGACGGCTGCCTGATATCCGCAACCGGTCCCAATTTCCAGAACGGATTCATCCCCCTGAAGCTCCAACGCTTCGCTCATGAGTGCCACAATATACGGCTGCGAAATTGTCTGCCCACAATCAATCGGCAACGCCCGGTTTTCGTAGGCATACGGTTGTTGAGATTCTGGCACAAACAATTCGCGTGGAATGCTGGCGATTGCGTCCAGCACTCGCTCATCCCGAATCCCTTCACGGCGTAGTTCATTCAGTAATTGATCGATATTCATT
>JAJRTM010000891.1 GCA_024278285.1 Planctomycetota bacterium | reverse complement strand
GCTGGGTCGAGGCCCTGGTAGCCCATTTGTTGCCAGAGGCCGCCGGAGCCTTCTTTGTTTGTGCCGAGGTTGTTGTATTTTCCCTGGAAGCCGTACTTCAACAGTTCCGAACCGAATCGGCAGCCCAGGCCGGTCGCAACATTGAAACCTTCTGCGACAAGTACGAACGGAGCCTTGGCAAGTTTCTGCATCATTTCTTGATCGTACACATTGAGTGTTGGTTTATTGACCAAACCAACATCGATGCCCGCTTCTTTCAAAGAGATGACTGCGTCGAGGGAGCGGTAAAGTGTTTCGCCGAACGAAACGATATAGCCCGCGGTCCCTTCTCGCACGAGATCATCTTTTCCGGAAACGAATTCGTAGCCTTCGCCAAACAGTTCGTTATCGTTTTCATCAAGAATATCTGGCACGGCTGAACGTGTCGAGAAAATGAAACGGAGTCCTGCATCGTTAAAGATGCGATTCAGGCAAGCCTTAAACTGATGCTGGTCGGCTGGAAAATAAAGGCGGGTGGTATCTTTGCCACCATCGGGCAGGCCGTTGGCTGCGAAGAAGTTATTGAGGCCGAAGTGGCAGGTGTTATCCGCCATGTCGTCACAGCCAGCGTGCGAGAAGTGAGCCAGCACGTTCGATTGATTCAGTCGAGCCATCGTGATTTCGGAAACAAGCATTTCCAGAAACGCAGAGAACGTCCCGTAAAGACCTTGCTTCCCTTTCTCAAAACCGAACCCGGCTGCTGCGGAGAAGTTGCCTCGCTCCATGATGCCGGCTCGCACAAAAACTTCCGGGTGCTTCTCACGAATCAAATTCAAACCGCAAGAACCTTCCAGGTCGTTATCAAAAACTCGCACCTTGGCAACTCGCTCTTCCGCTGACATTCCATCCAGAATGTCGTTGACGTAAGTTCCGAAGAGCGAACGATTTTTTCCTGCCCCGCGTGATCCCCGGTAACTTGGACCGCCGGGCAGTTTTTCGACACCTTCCAGAAATGCGACCGCTTCGCTACGTCCTTTTTTGGTGAGGTGATTGATCGCGGTTGCGATTTTAATCACATCGTGTCCATGATTCGAACCTTCGAGGCCTTCAATTCCGACACACATTTTTCGCTTATTGATCAGCGCGATCGGTCCTTGTGTGGTAACCGCATTGCACATGCGAGCATACAAACTGTCAATATCTTCGCCATCGCCAACATCGGTCGCAATGCCATGTCCTTCGAGTGTTCTGGTCACATCGTAACCGGGCAGATATTCAGACGGGAAGCCGGCGATGGTGACATCGTTATCGTCGATCACCAGTTTGATGTTAATTTGCTGGGCCACGGTTAAGCGAGCCGCTTCTGCATCGTTCCCTTCCATTTGTGAGCCATCGGAACCGAACATGAAAACGGTTTTATCGGGATTCGCAATCGCAACACCATTCACGTAAGGCCACATGTGACCGAGACGCCCGGAAGAAAATTTGACGCCGGGGGTGAAATCACGTTCGGGATGTCCGGGCAAATGAGCGTTGAATTCGCGATAATGCAGCAGCCGTTCTGCATCGAGATTTCCTTCGATCACAGCCATTAAATACTGCGTCGCGACCCGGTGACCAGCTTCATCAAAAAAGATCGGCAGAATTGAATCGTTGCCCGCTTGTTGATCGTGCAACATAAAACTGTACGCGATCATCACTTCGGGGACGGTATCGTAAGGGCCGCCGGTGTGCCCGCCGAGTCCCTTACCATCTGCCACTGCGGTGAAAAAGATGATCACATCTCGACAAAAATCGATATTCGCCTGCAACGTCTTTCGCTGCTCATCACTCAAACTGGTTGAGTTCGGATCGAGAGGCAACGGCGTGAACTCACTGAAATCAATCGGGAAATTGTTAGAATCGGACATCTGTTTTCTTTCTTAACTTGATCTATCTTCAAACGATAATTATCAATTTGACTGAAATTATTTTGCTGTTTCGGGGAATCGAAATTTGAAAGTTGTTATAATGACTGGCCGGAAGGGCATTTTTCCATGCAGGTATGACCAGTACACGAAGGCCATGTTATAGCGAGATTGCAAAGGGATTTCAAAGCGGTTTAAGAGAATGGTTGATATCAATATCAGGCAGAGTTGATGTTGTATTGCCGATTGAGGCATTTCCAGTCTTTTTGCGAGCCTTACTTGACCCTGCGATATTAGTTTCGTTCTAATGTTGTGCTGTATCTGTAATGGTGTCTGTGTTACTAACGGGAACCTCTATTTATTCAAAATTTTCCTACTGAACGGAGGGTAGACATTCTTGTCTGCCTACAACAGAGCATGCTCTTACGAGACAGACAGGAATGTCTGTGCTCCCTTTGAATAAATAGAGGTTCCCTAACGGTAAAAGTTTGCGAACGGCTCGCAAACTATAGAAAAATATCAGTTTGGTTACGGCTGTCAGACTGAACCAGTCGTGCCGGGTTCTCCATTTTTACATTGGCGGTTTTGGACAAGAATCATTGAGGAAAATTGATGCACAGTGATGGCGTACAAGGGGCAGTGGCATTAGTCACCGGGGCAAATCGTGGAATTGGGAAGGCGATTGTCGAATCTCTGATTAAACAGGGAGCAGACAAAGTTTACGCGGCTGTTCGAACGTTAGAAAATGCTCAGGCGCTCATCGAGAAGCATGGGGATAAAATTGTTCCTGTCAGAATCGATTTGACACAACCAGAAACAATAATCGCAGCAGCAAAACAATGTGGCGATGTCAATTTCCTGGTGAATAACGCAGGAGTACTCAGCATTACGACGCCGTTTTCGGACCGCGCGATTGAGGCTCTTCAAAATGAATTCGAAGTGAATGTTTTTGGGTTAATTCGCATTGCTCAAGCGTTTTCGCCCATTCTGAAAAAAAATGGCGGGGGCGTTTTCATTCAACTGAACTCCGTCGCTTCGTTGAAGGGGTTTCCAGATTTCGCAACTTATTCTGCCTCAAAAGCAGCAGCGTATTCAATCACTCAATCTCTGCGGGAATTGCTGGCAGAGCAGGGGACACGGGTTCTTTCGATCCATCCCGGTCCCATTGATACCGACATGGGAAATGAAGCCGGATTTTCGGAAATCGCAGAGCCTGCTGAAGTCGTTTCCGATGCCATTATCGATGCTCTAAAATCAGAAGATTTTCACGTTTTCCCAGATACTCTCGCTAGAAAAGTAGGGGTCGTGTACCAGATTTTCGTCAGAGATATTCTCGAAGCGAACCTGATGGAAGAGAATGCTCATTGATGTAAGTAGGTTAGGCTTTCCAGCCTGACACGAATGGCACTGATTTTTCAATTAAGAGTACAGTGCTCACTGGTTAAACCAGAGAGTGATTATCTTGGAAACCACATTTGTCAGGCTAGAAAGCCTAACCCGGCGTAGCCGGAACTAAAAACTTATCGGGAGGGTAGCCCGACCACTTCAGTGGTTGGGTGCCGTCAGGCACAAGATGCTCGCGCCATGTGCGTTCGGTATCATTGGCACTTTCAATAAAAAATGAAGCCACATGGCGCGAGCATCTTGTCGCTACGCAACCCAACCGCTAAAAGCGGATGGGCTACCCAATTATTTTAATATATCCTGCCAATTTTGCCATGGTTAAAAAACTTTGAATGCTATTTAATTGCCCAAATCAATTCAATTCTCTTGCTCCCTCTTCAAAGGTGCGTCACAGCGCACTCTACAGCTTTTATGAATACTGCATCCTCTCTACAAAACGAACTCACCAAGAAATTACAACTGTTGGATGACGCGGGTTTGCGTCGCAGTCAGAAAATTGTCACCCCTTTACAAAACGGTCGTTGCCTGGTAAATGGTCGCGAATTATACGACTTTTCCAGTAACGATTACCTCGGTTTTTCGCAGCATCCCGAAGTGATTGCAGCAGCAATTGATGCCATTCAGGAATACGGCGTCGGTTCTCGCGCAAGCATGCTGGTTTCCGGTTGGTCCCCGGTGCATCAGTTACTCAAAGAACGTATCTGCGAATTGGAACAAACAGAATCCGCACTCCTTTTCTCTTCGGGATATGCTGCGTGTCAAGGAGCAATTTCGACGATTGTTGATGCAGACGATATCGTTTTTTGCGAACGAAGTAATCATGCCTGTCTGGTCGATGGCTGCCGATTATCGAATGCGAAGTTTCGAGTTTATCGAAATCACCGCCTTGAAACTCTCGAACGGGAATTAAAAAAAAGTGCCTCCTTCCCCCATCGTTGGATTGTTACCGAAACTGTTTTCGGAATGGATGCGACAATCGCCCCGATGGATGAACTCATCGAACTGGCGGAAAAATACGATGCGTATCTAATCTGCGACGAAGCTCATGCAAGTGGCATCTACGGCCCCCAAGGAGCCGGAATCATTTCGGAGTTTTACGACGATATATCCATTCCGCTGGAAGTGGTTGATCGCAGGGTGCCGTTACGAATCGGGACACTCAGTAAGGCGTTCGGTTCACAGGGCGGGTTCGTCGCGGGCTCCTCAGAAATCATCGAACTGCTTTGGAACAGGGCAAAAACAGCGATGTTTTCGACTGCTCTTTCCATCCCCGCCTGTGCAGCGGCTGCGAAGGCGATTCAGTTATTATTAGGTGATAAAGAAAAGCTGCCTTGGAGTTTAAGGTGCAAAGCTGCGGTTTTTCGTTCGCATCTTGACGAAGATAAATTTGGAGTATTTGGAGAATCGAACAACCCGATCATCCCTATTATAATCGAAGACCCTGAATTGGTTATTAAAATGGCTGAAAACCTGGAACAAGCCGGCTTTCTTGTCGCAGCGATTCGCCCCCCCACAGTCCCACGCGGCACCTCTCGCTTACGAATTTCACTCAATGCAAATTTTTCGATGGATGATTTGAAACTGTTGAGAATAGCGATGAATAATGCTCGCGACGGAAAGGCCACTCAATGACAAAGTCCCGTACGAGTAAACCAGAGATCAATAGTGCTCAGTTCCTGGAACAAAACGGCCTCGAACAGGAATACCCGTTTCGCTCACATTATCTGCAACTCGATGATGCCTGCTATCACTACATCGATGAGTATAACGGGGAAGGGCAAAGCGATAATAAAGAAGTGTTATTGTTTGTGCATGGCAACCCAACCTGGAGTTTCGCGTGGCGAAATCTGATCAAACCACTCAGCAAAAAATACCGCTGCATTGCAGTGGATCACATCGGCTGTGGTCTCTCCGATAAGCCACAGCAGTACCGCTATCAACTCTCACAGCATATCGCTAACTTGCAACAATTGATTGAAGAACTGGACTTGCAGAACGTTACCCTTGTCGCGCACGACTGGGGCGGAGCGATTGGTACAGGAGCGGCAGGGCGCATGCCCGAACGATTCAAACGAATCGTGCTGATGAATACCGCTGCATTTCGCTCGACGATGATTCCGTTTCGCATTGCTCTTTGCCGAATTCCGCTGCTCGGTTCGCTAGGTGTTCGCGGCTTCAATTTGTTCGCCCGGGCCGCGATCAGCATGGCGGTCAGTAAATCGAAACCGATGCCCAAGCAGATCGCCAAGGGATACCTCGCCCCTTACAATAACTGGAACAACCGCATCGCCATTGATCGCTTCGTCAAAGATATCCCGCTAAGCATCACCCACGAAAGTTATGCAACCATTCTGGAGGTCGAAAATAATCTCAACAAACTCGCAG
>JAJRTM010000890.1 GCA_024278285.1 Planctomycetota bacterium | reverse complement strand
TGGGTTCACAAAAGTTCTGCACGAATTTGGTCATGCACTCACTTGTCATCGGTATGGGGGGCGCTGTCACGAAATGGGAGTCATGTTTCTTGCATTCATGCCTTGCCTGTATTGCAACGTGACTGATGCCTGGACTTTTCCCCGCCGCAGGCAGCGGGTCGCTGTCAGTGCTGCGGGGATTATTGTTGACCTGTTGATTGCAGCAGCCTGCCTGATTATCTGGTCGATAACACAACCGGGATTCTTACATTCAGCCAGCCTGCTTTTAGCCATTTTCGGGTCTGTCAATTCAGTCTTGCTTAATGGAAACCCACTCATGCGTTACGATGGGTATTACATTATGAGTGACCTACTCGGCATTCCCAATATGCGTACGGAATCGCAAAGACAGGCACGTCAAGGTTTCTGGAGCCTTCTGTTTGGCGCAAAAACTGGAAAAATCCGGGAACACTTTTCTCCCTCGCTGGCAACCTACGGATTAGCTTCCGGGGTTTATCTTTGGTTTGTGATTATGATTATTCTGGTCGGTTTACACTTTATGCTCAAGCCGCTTCATTTGGAAGTTTTTGCACTTATCTTGGGAATCCTGATTGTGCCTGCTCAATTACGTGCCACCGGGAAGCAGCTCCAGCAGGAAGCAAAAAACGAATTTCAGCAGCGAGGCCGCAAGAAATGGCGAGCAACGGCGACAGGAATTCTTCTGACAAGTCTTTTTTTGCTGGGGATACTTATTCCGATTCCACGCAGAATTCCCGCCATCGGGGTCATTCGTCCGGTAAGCAGGCAGACAATCGTAGCGACAAATCCAGGCCACATAATAAAAGCTTCTCGCCCTGGTGAAATAATCAATGCGGGTGCAACAGTTCTTCAACTGCAAGATACTCACTTGGATCAACAACTACTCCGTCTGCAAAATAGAATTGAAACGTTGAAGGTTAAAATCAAAGCGGTACAAATAAAACGGACCCAGTACGATAACAGCACCGAAACTTTGTTACTGCTGATCCAAATTCGGGAATCACTTCAAAATGAAAGAGAGCAAATTCGACAACAAAAAATATCTCTCAATATAACAGCAAAAGCGACGGGGAGACTCATTCCTGATCCAGCACTCTACAAGAACCAGTTCTTGAGCAAACGGCAAGATAATCTGAAGTATCATCTTTCAGGAACTTCGCTTCTTGAAGAGGATTATCACGGTGCATTCATACCGGAAGGAACACGGATTGGCATGATCGCAAAACCAGGCTCGTATGAAGTTTTACTGGCTGTTGAAGAACATTGGGCACGTAATATTGCAGTGGGAACAGACGTCTTGGTTTTTTCCAAAGAGTCCCCCCATGATCCACTTTCGGGAATACTGAAAGGAATCTCACTCACGATGCACGAGGCGCGCTTTGCCGATAAAGAACTGCTTCCCGATCAACAACTTTTGCATCGTTATTTAAGCCAGCAGCCAGGCCGAAGCAAGAAAAAACATTTCTACGCGGTGGTCAGCATTGCAGAAGAACAACCGGTTTCCGCGGTCAGCTACTACCAACTTTGTCGTGTCCGCCTGCGAACAGCAAACAGTTCTCTCTGGAATCGCTTTTCCGATTTTCTTTCACGAACCTTGGCACGGCTGTAACTCATTTTACTTCTGCCATTTCACTCAGTGACTAAAAGCAATACATTAAGGCTAAAAACCACTGACAGCCCGATTGTGCATTTCCTTAATAAATCATAAGATGATAATCCTAAAAGTTAAGAACTCAGATGACTACTTTATTGGAAATAATAGATGAATCGAATACATATTGTTGGTCGAAAAAACAGCGGCAAGACGACGCTGATTGTCGAATTGGTCGAGTGGTTGACGCAGCAGGGGTATCAGGTAGGGACGATTAAACATACGCATCATCACCATGAACTCGATACCCCCGGCAAGGATTCGTTTCGGCACCGGGAAGCAGGTTCCAACGCGATTGGGATTTTATCCCCTGCAATGAACGCTGTCTTTTGGCCCAATCCGGAACCGCCAGAACCGGGTGAAGATGATACGGGAGTTCAAGCAGAAAATCGGTACAACCAGTTTCAATCATTAATGGATCAATGTGATCTGGTGCTGGTTGAAGGGGATTCAAAAACGACTGCAATAAAACTCGAAGTCTGGCGGGCAGAAAACACAGCCGAACCGATGATCGCACAAGACGACAACTTTTCTGCGTTAATTACCGACGATGACTACACGACAACCCTTCCTGTTTTACGTCGCAACGACATCCCTGCACTCGCGGCATGGATTCTCGAAAAAGCTGGCGTTGATGTTAAGCCGTAGCCTTTGCGATGCCGGTCTCTTGGTGGTGAGATCCGTCTGGAAACCGTATCTTACGATATCGTAGGCAGTAACTCGGGAATTGGTCTGCCGAACGGGAGAATGGGGACCGGGCGGTTTTGCAGGTCTCGCAAGACATAACTTTGATTGATGCCCAGGTGCCGGTAGACGCTGGACCATAAATCGTTTGGCGTCATAATACGTTCAACGGGATGTTCCCCCTTGTTGTTGGTGGCGCCGATTACCTGACCCGTCTGCATTCCACCTCCT
>JAJRTM010000889.1 GCA_024278285.1 Planctomycetota bacterium | reverse complement strand
GCATTAATATCCAATTGACGAGCCGCCTCAGCGACCTGGTAACCTTGCTCGGTCACCATCTTCACCGCACGAATCTTGAACGCGTCACTGAATGTACGTCGAGTCCGCTTTGACTGCTTAACCGTTTGCCTCTTGCTCATTATGAGTCCTCCTAAATATAGTTTACACTCTTATCCGAGCGCGCACTATTCTTGGGGAACTCCAGCCTGCGTCTTCCTGATAGCACAGGCCATGTATTCGTCCCGCATAAAGAGAGGTGTTCTGCCAATTGCCCCTTGACAAATGCTTGCTCCGTTTCTCCTTCAACGATCACGACAAGTTCATTCACTAGCTGGCCCTCCTTGTACGACATTCTTCTGCCAGAGTTCTCCAACGGAATAGTCCTTCATCCATTCAGTCAGATTCTCTGCATCTAATCGTTCAAAAGTAGAATGGCCTTTCCGGCGGTTGACGACGATGATTTCTTGCGGATTAAAGTAGTCGAGAAGTGCAGATGCCTGCGTTGAAATAATAACCTGGGTCCGTTCTGATGCTGACTTAATCAGATCAGCCAGCATGGAAACGGCATAGGGATGCAGGCCTATTTCTGGTTCGTCAATCACAATAGTTGCAGGAAGATCAGGTTGCAATAGTGCAATCGTGAGGCAAATGAAACGAATTGTCCCATCTGATAAATGATACGGTTGAAACGGAAAATCACTTCCTTTTTGCCGCCACTCTAATCGAACAGACTCTTCAGTTCCCTTGGTTTGTGTCCGTAATAAAAAATCATCGAAGAATGGAGCAATCAACCGAACGGTATCTCGAATCAATTCGTAACTTGCTGGTTTTTTCTGTTTAAGATTGAGTAAAAAAGGGGCGATATTAGATGCGTCCTGGCGGAATCTCTCCCAATCGCGACTGGACTGATCTCGCCGCATCGGCGCAAGAGAACTTGTATCGTGAAAATGATAGACAATCCAACTGGAAATGGACGAATAAACGTCATTTGCAACGTTAGCAGAACCGGAGTTCCAACTATTCTCACCATCTTTATTTAATTTTAGACCAGACTCCAGGCTCCCAAAACTAAGTCGGTAGCTACTATCACGCATGTTGTCTGAAAATCCAGCATGCTCCTCAATAAATTGTAATGAACCTTGTGCTGTCGGCTTTAACGTAAAATCATAAGCATTGTTCCCGAATTCAACACGAGAAGAGATTTGGGGCGTTACTTTCGGGCCTAAAAACAGAAGGCCATCCCCACCGCCAGAGCCGATGACATATTGCTGGAATGTTTCATCAGCAAATGCACGCAGCATTCGGAAGTATTCTACGAAATTGCTCTTACCTGCGCCATTGGCACCGATGAGGATATTGAGCCTTTGCAACTTAAAATCTTCGAGACATTCAATTGACTTGAAGCCCCGGATTGTTAGAGAATTCAGTGGTTGCCCCATTCTATATGCCTTCCACATTTCCTATCAGCTAACAGAAACGTTATTACTTCAAAAGTGTAAGCTTTCACTTCTTATCTTCAGCGTACCATGCCGCTGTACAGAATATCGATTGCGTTTGCCCATTCCAGAGTCGCGATTCTGTATTTTTTTTCTGCGTAAGCCTGCTCCGCTTTTTTTTGGGCTGCGTCGTGTTTTTGCTGATTGTATTCCCAGGATTTTTTCTTCGCTGTTTCTAGCAACTTCTGGTGAGATCCTTGTATCTGCTCCATAAATGCCTGCGTGAACCTGACTGCAGCGGTACGATAGGGGCGAAAGAAAACGGTTGAAGTGTCGTCATCATCCAGATCGTATTCTGCATTGATCATTCGCTCCCGGTCGCGTCCAACACGAAATGCCAAAATGACAATAATGGCCCCCAGTATCCCCAAACCAGCCGCGGGGATTGCCCAATGTTGATAAGAAAGAACGCCGGCTGCGAGAATGCACAAAAACGCGAAACTCAACAATAATGGCTGGACCCATTTAGGCAGAAGTGGCGGGAGTTCGTACTCTTTTGTCAAAGGTTGTTTTGAATTTCCATCCTGATCGGAAACACGAACAAGAACCACGGTTGAATTATCAGCTCCTCCACGCAAATTGGCGAGATTAACAATAAACTTAGCCGCTTCAGCAACGGGAAGAGACTTGGCGATAATTCCAATTTCTGCATCGCTGAGATATTTGGTCACACCATCAGAACAAAGAATATAGACATCTCCCGGCATGTACTCATAAGGGCCTTCGACATCAACCTTGACTTTTGGATCGGGACCAAGGCAACGCGTCAGTACATGACCAAACTTTTCGACATCGACATTGGGAGCTGATTGAGTACGCCGGTTTCGTAATTTATTTTCTGAAGCAACCGTGTGATCAAACGAAAGTTGATCGATCCGCTCGTCGCGAACCCGGTAAATTCTGCTGTCACCAACATGCCCGATAATAAAACCTTCGCCGGAAATAATCAGCGACGAACAGGTTGTTCCCATTCGTTTGAATTCACGATTCTTGGCACCAATATCGTAGATCGCCGCATTCGCCTCGTCCATCGCCTCTTTAATGGCAATTCTGGCTTGCTCATGCGATGACTTAAAATACAAATGCCGAATCGTATCGACAGCCGTTTTACTGGCCAACTCACCAACTTCATGCCCTCCCATTCCATCAGCAACAATAAAAAGATGCCCCCGATTGAGCCACATTGCATCTTGTGGACAAAGCGCAATCGCGCAGTTGTCTTCATTATTCTGACGCTTCATTCCGACATCGCTACGGAAGGCATACTGAAGTTTTGGAACCCAGTGCATAAGCTTGATGGAGATCGTTAAAAAGATGGGAGGAATTCAGGTGGTCAATAATTTTGTTGTTTGAATATCATCAAGGCAATGAACGTAACTATTCAGTGATGCTTGGTTTTTGCAGGAATTCAGGTTGTCCGTAGGGTCCGCTATTGCGGACCGCCGCACGAAATAGGGGGATCCACTTCCCATCGTGGTCCGCGGGTAGCGGACCCTACGCCAAAGCTGAATAGTTACCAGATACCGCAGTATACAGAACCGATCAGCCTGTATAAATGCAATCGCTGGCAAAATCCCCAACTTGGACACAGAGCAAGCCAATGGGTTGATTGTAGCAATTATCTACACTTTCTGGTATGAACATCTTGATACCAACGGCTACTCACGAATCAGAATTAATAATTTTATCAATTTCTTATAAGAAAATTGGAACCCGTTCATGAAAAAAACAAAAGATAGATACGCCTGGCTGGTTGTTGTGCCAATATTCTTCGCAGGCATCAACCGAACCAATGCTGATGAAGCCCCACTAAGAGTATTTTTCGATGCCGTGGAAACTGGACAGGTTGAGTCCATCGTCAATTTGATGCACCCGCAACTTGCCAGCCAGATCGACCCTCCGATACTCGAAGCCTGGCTGCAGGCAGTTTCTTTCCGATTAGGGCCGGTCGTAGATATTTTGCCAGAAGATGAGCAATACACTCCCAAGACACAGGAATATACTGCAACCATTCAGTTTAAAAAGGGAAAGGCAAAAGTCCAGTTAAACTTATCAAACCGAGAAATTGTTAAGTTTGAAGTGAAATCAGACAAACTGGTGAACTGGTTCCAACGACCAACTTCGTTGAAATATTATCAACAGCGTGGGGAGAAATTTTTACAGGAACTCCAGGATCAAAACTATGAATCTGCAAAAAAACTTCTTTATGAAAAAGTGGCAGCCCAACTGACAATGAGTGAATTGAAATCGTATGCTGAAAAAATCACAAAAGAAACAGGCGAAAAGAAAAGCATTCGATACCGCTTCGCCAAACTGACTGTTCTGCCGAATGAACAACTACAACAAATGGATCTGTTCTACGAAATCAAGGGAGAGTTCGGGACCGTCCAGGCAGAATTAGCCATCCGGTTTCAAGGCATGAAAGGGTACATCGTTAGTTTTGAATTTTACGATACGCCTAAATGAGAACTGAAGCAACATTCTAGAAAAAATCTTCTCATGCCTCAAGATTTAATTGAGGGGATATTTTTGTTGGAAGAAATTTCGGATGCAATCCCTTACTTGCGATGTGATAGGTAAACAGGGCATCAAAACCGTTGACGAGCAGAAAAAAAATGATCGGTGCGAGCAGTTCTGTAAGATCGCCTGTTTTCAATAATTTTGATAGGCCTGTGAGTAAATAAGTCCAGCTACTAAGCCCACCAAACATCTCAAGAAATGCGATGAAGGTGTGCCCCATCAGAAAATCTCCCCAGGACGGAAAGATAAAACTTCGTATCGCCAGTTCTTTCGGGCTCCAGAAAGTGGTGTCACAAGTTTCGCATAAGAATTCATCTTTGGGAACTTTATCCAAACAATGACTGCAAAGATTTTCTAACGATTGAGAAACTTGTGGCTCAAACTTTGTTTGACGGAAGTTTTTCAACGCCTGCTCAAAAATGGCTGGCATCGTTTTTCGATCTTGCTTGGCAAAACCGGAAAAACTCAATTTGCGGCCATCTTTCAGTTTCAATTTCAGCATCCCGTGCCAATTCCCTTTGAATTGAACGATCTGATTGTAGTAAATCATCCAGAATGTTTTTTTCGGTTTTCCTTTTGAGTTCGTGCGCAACATTAACAGGCGAACGTTTGTTAAAACAAAAACGGTATGGTTAATTCCGTTGGCCCAAATCCCCATAAAGACCGCTTCGGTCACCGAATGCTGATTCCCTTTAGCGAAGAAAAGAACTTTTTCTCCCTCAAACAAACACTCTTCAAGCAAGGCTTCAAAATTCTTGAGCAGTTTGTATTTCAGCTTGAAAGGTAATTTCCAGCCCCAGCCTTCCACTTTGGGAAAGATTTTATCCAGGTCGTAATCGATACCGGGAGAGAGAAACATTCCGAGTTCTTTCAGCCGATCTTGGGCGGTAATTGCAACCGGCTCGACAGAAAATGTTTCTTGTTGATCGAATGACATACACCTTCTCCACGACAAGCATTCAGGAAATGAACAGATTATGTGTATCGAATTCTGCGGTATTGTTCTTCAAAATACTCTGGAAGTAGACTGTCAATTTGCAGCAGTCCCTTACGAGTCAGCACGATCTGGTTTCCCTCTACTTTCAAATAGCCTGCCTGCTCCTGATTTTGAATTGCCGATTCAAACTGATCGAAAATATTAACGCCAAATTTTTCCTGAAAATAGTCTGCGTTAACTTTGCACTCTTTCATTTGAAGCACAAATTCTCGAATAAGGCTTTCTTGTTTTGTCGGAACATAAGCGCGATTGATGGGCAGTTGACCTGCTTCCACGGTTTCCAGATATTGTTCAAGTCCATCATAATTCTGGTAATGAACCCCCTGAAAATGCCCGAAAGAAGAAACGCCCAAAGGCAAAATATCGTGACCGCGAAAGAGATGGTCCCGATAAACAAACTGGTCAGCTTCTGGATTTTTAACCAGTTCCTGCCCCGAAGCGACATGATACCCCGCCGCAACAAGGCGATCGATCGCTTCATTCATCCAACGTCTTTTGGTGGGCCAATCTGCAACCGGGGACGCGATTCCGGTTTCCTTCATCTGTTGGGAAATGACCGTATTGAAAGGAAGCTCCATCTGATAAATCGTGATATTATCGGGAGAAAGTTCGAGAGCTTTATCAAGATTGCGATGCCAGTTTTCATCCGTTTCGCCAATCATACCTGCAATCAAATCGATGTTAACTTGCGAAAATCCGGTTTGCTGAATCCAATCGTAGGCTTTGAAGATTTCAGGCGAAAGATGTGCGCGACCATTTTCCTCTAAAATCTCATCGTCAAAACTTTCGACGCCCAATGAAACACGTGTGATGCCGATCTCTTTGAGCGTTTTTACTTTTTCCAGATTCAACGTTCCCGGTTCACATTCAAAAGTGACTTCCGAAGCGGTCTCCCACGAAACCGACTGGCTGAGCCGATCTCGCAATTGATGTAACTGTTTCGAACTGAGGTAACTGGGAGTTCCGCCACCAAAATAAACGAACTCAATTTTCCTTCCCTCGACACCAGGCATCTTTGCCAGTTTTTGAAGTTCGTCATCCATCGCCTGCACATACCGCTGGATGGTCTTGGCGTTCTGTTGAACATAGACACGGAAATAGCAAAACCGGCATCGCTTTCGGCAAAACGGAATATGCGCATAAATCCCCAGCGGAACCGAACGGTCCGGCTCCTGCTGAAGCGCCCGCATCGCATCAGGCAGATACTTTTTATCCCAAACCGAATAAGGAGGGTAGTTCGTAATAAAGTAACTACCAACTTCGGTTTCGCCCGGTTCTGTTATTTCAAATTCTGTAGACATAGACCCATTTTATTTTTTGTAAGGTGAGCCGGGAGTATTAACCCGGCTCGCTAAAATGTTTAAGTTGTTGCCAGCTTTGCGATTTGTTTTGGATTTCCGATTGTGTGCCACGGCTCTGTGAGCCGTGCAAGCGGAATTTCAATTTATTATTAGCCCTTGGGAATTTCAACTCCAACGCATCACGGCTCACAGAGCCGTGGCACGCGAGATTGTTCTTCCTTGCAACTGTTTATCAATGAAAAGCCTCCCACAGCTTCCTTATCACTCAGGTTATTAGAGGTTCCCTTAACGGGCCAAGTCCGGCTCTTCAGGAAATTTACTCACCAAAGCAGAATATCTTCCCGCCGGTTTCTGCGGTGCCAATGACAAGATGTTTTTCTCCCACAGCGGCAGAGCCGGGAACTTTACGACCTATTTTTGTTTTCCAGAACTGTTTTCCCGTTTTTAATTCAACTCCGTAAAGATGCCCATCGTCACTACCAAAGTAAATACGGTTATTAACAACAACAGGCGAACTATCGACTTTCCCGCGTGTTGCAAATGTCCAAACTTCTTTGCCTGTTTTTCGATTGATACAATGTAACAGTTTATCACGTCCCCCGATAATTACAAACTTTTGTGTGATCGCTGCGGAGGAATGATACGGAAAGTCACCAGCCGCGGCTCGGTAACGCCATTCTACTTGAAGGGTTTTCCAATTAACTGCAATCACTTCGCTGGCGTAAGTTCCGACATACAGAATGTCTCCCCAAATTGCGGGTGAGGCAATTAAATACGTATCGAGAGGCATCTTCTTGATTTGCTTTCCGGTTTGAACATCCACCACGCGGAGTTGTTCATCGCAGCCAGTCACAAAAGTAAAACCGTTAATAATCGCGGGGCTGCAATTAACGTAGCCTTCGGTTTCAAAGCTCCACAGTTTCTTTCCCGTTGCCAATTCCAGGCAGTACAACGAATTGTCGTAAGAACCGAAGATAACCCGATCATCAATCCGAGATGCAGAACTGATGATTTCTCCAAAGGTTTCAAATTTCCAACGACGCTTTCCTGTTTTTTTATCGATACAATGAAAAAATCCGTCTTCATCGCCGATGTAAATTGAATTTTCCGTCACCAGCGGAGCGGCTTTGAATCCGGGGGCGAATTTTTTGGGATCGGGGTCATCAATCGACCGGTACTTCCAGATTTCTTTACCGGTTTTAAGATCAAGACAAACGACAAAGCCATCCAACGCCCCGCAATAAACACGCCCCTGCGCGATCGCGGGAGTTCCCGGAATGCCATCTTTTGTTTCGTAACTCCATTGTTGTTTCAAATGGCGAGGCAAATCGGAGCTGGCAACTCCATGCAGCAGGTTCCCATTTCTAAACGAAAGCCACTGATCTTGCTGAGACTGATTCGCTTCTTCTGCCTGAAGAAAATTGACAGGCGAAAGTAATCCGAAATTCAACGGGACCGCTAATAAAAGCAGTCCCGTAATAAATGTTCGTGTGATGTTTTTCATGATCTCCACGCGCTTTCGTAAAGCTCCTGCATCAAATCTGTTTGCACTTCTCGTGGATTGAAATTGCCGGTCCATTGTTCAGCCGCTTCCTGAGCCAATTGCGGAAACAGCTTTCTATCGATATCTATCTGATTCAGCGAGGTCGGATTGCCCGTCATTGCAACAAGCTGTTGAATAAACTGCGCCAGTTTTTCAGAGGCTTCGGGATCATCAGCCGAGCAAAGTCCTGCCTCTTCCGCCAGTTCGCCATATAAATGCCCGACAACATTCTGGTTGAATCGCACGACATGAGGCAGCATCAAACCGACTGCTACGCCGTGTACCGTGTTGAAGTGCGCAGAAAGTGGATTTGCCAGCGCGTGTGTTGCACCAAGCATCGATTGTTCAATCGCAGCCCCTGCCCAATGCGCCCCAAGCAACATTTGCCCGCGTGCTTCGATCTCTGGTTGGTCCTGAAAGATGCCAGGGAAAGCTTGAATAAGTAACCGCCACGCCTGCCTGGAAAACATGGTCGAAACGGGCGTTCTTTTTTTTGTCACATAAGTTTCAACCGCATGGCTCAGGGCATCCACTGCTGTCACAGATGCGACCGCATGAGGCATCGTAGCAGTTAATTCAGGATCGAGAATGGCAACTTTGGCAGCCGCTTTTTTATCACCACACGCCATCTTCATATGTGTTTCAGGATTCGCGATCAGCGCAAACGATTGTGCCTCGCTGCCTGTTCCGGACGTTGTCGGGATCGCAATAAAAGGGAGCATCGGTTTGGTCGCTTTTCCCACCCCCCAGTAGTCCTCAATCTTCCCGCCATTGGTCAACAGAAAGTTGACACCCTTGGCACAATCCATACTGCTGCCGCCTCCCAGACCGACAATGAAATCGATTTGATGCTGGCGGGCAACTTGCAAAGCGTGATCAACATCTTCTGTCGTCGGGTTGACACAGACACCATCAAAAATAACCACATCAAGACTGGCTTGCTGAAGAGATTGAACCGCTCG
>JAJRTM010000888.1 GCA_024278285.1 Planctomycetota bacterium | reverse complement strand
TGCGAATCAAATGCCTGTTTCTGCTCAGGAAGTACAACAGGCGGATGCTTCTGGCGATGCAGGTGTTGTGCGGATCGTCAGTCATAAACGGTCCATTCAAAAAGCGCCCGGGTTAATTCCGCAGGCAACCGAAGCGAGGCCAATCTCTTCGCATCGGGTCATTCCGGTTTCCAGGCCGCATCGCAACCATGTTACCAGGTTGGGGCCAGCGGGCCACGGCGGTGCCTACCAGTGTTATCCACAACAAAATGCTCCGCTGTATCCATCGCCACAGCCGAACACGCCACAATATTCTGGTGGAACAATGATTACAAACCAGGCATTTTCACCACATGAAATGCTTTACCCACATACATATCGTGCCATGTACGGACCTTTTTATTACAAAGTGCGTGGCGGTTGGATTGTTACTCCCAAAGGTGTTCGTTCGCACGATCGCTGGGAGTTGCAGGGAACAGAAGTGACTGTGAAATATCGTTCCCATAATCCACTCTTCTCTTTCCCACCGTTTCGTTAAGCCGATGCGATGAAATGAAATTGTTGAGTCAGCGAAGCAGGTAGGAATTTCAGTAAGCCCAGGGAGCGGGCTATCCCCGAACAATCTTTGGCAAAACTCTTTGACAGGACGTAGTCATGATTCAGGTATCTCTAAAAACATTAATGCTGCTAACAGTAGTGGCTGTCACCTCGAATGCAGGGCGTTTATTTGCTGACGCTCCTGAGATCGTTTTGCCGACGATATCTGAACAGGGGAACGTGCAACAAGTGGGGTATCAAACTAATTCCGATATCCAGCAAACGCAGTGTATCACTGAATCTTGCGGTTCCAGTCAGAGTTGCAGTGAATGTAAACAATGCCGCACTCACTCTCGTGGATGCAAAGTTTGTAAGCAAAGTATCTGGGATCGGGTGAAATCAAAGTTTAGCCGTAGTCGTCAATGTGATAGTTTCGGTGAATTCAATGTCCATTGTTCTCGATGCAGAGGACTGGGGCGTTACTGTGGTCAATGCGGTCAAGACGGAAGAGGTAAAGATCGTTGGTGGCTTCCTAATGGATGTGGCGGAAAAGGTTGCCCACCTTTTGGAAGATATCAAATGGTTTATCCGCTCAACCCTCAACATTGCGATAATCGTGATCGTAACGTTCACGCTGCCCAGGGATACAACGTACCGATGTCTGTCCCGTTGGCACCGGTTGTGCGTCACCAATACAACTACAGTTGGGGAGTTCCTTCTTCCCGATTAACACCGATTTCAAATTACGCTCCCACTGGTCTGCAAGGTAATGGGAATGGTTACGGATACCCCGGACAAACGCCTTCAGGTTACTGCCCCAGTTGCCAGCAGGGAGCAGGTCGATAATTTCTCGATATCGTTTACGTTAACTGTTTTTGATACCGTTTCTGATCATGTGTCATCGCGAATAAGTAGAGCTCGACAGGACATCAAGCCATGTTTTTGCCAATACGAATATCTCTGAAAACGTTTCTTTCACTGACCCTTGGGATCTTGTTGACTCAGTCAGCATTTGTTGGAGCCGAAGACGGTCATCAGCACATCCAGCCAATTCCAGAATCGCAAGCGGTGCAGGATAACTGCCCGCATTGCCAAAGTGGTCAAGTTAATTTCGGAAGTTGTCCGAGTTGTCAGTATTCGATGAGAGTTGATCGTCATGGCTATGGTCAGTGTGGCAATTGCAATCGCCGCAGACGTATGTCGCCAGGTACTGGCTGGTGTGCTCCCGGCAAAGTGATCATTCAAAGACAACGAGTTCAATATCAAAAATATTACCCGAATTACTGGTCCGGAAATGGTGCTGGTTACGGTCAACCGTATGCTCCCATGGTTTACACGCCGACCGATACCTCGCAACTTGGGTATTATTATCAGCATGCTCCTAGCTGGACAACTCAGCCTTGGCGAGTCCCCGGCCCAGCACACCCAGCCGCCTGGCATAACCGTTTTTGCGGTCGCTGTGGACACGGCTTGCATCGAAATCGTGGCATTCAACATAACGGATATCAAGGATATGGCGGCAGCTATTGTCCAAGTTGCCAGGCTCAGCCCGCTGGCAATATAATGCCACAGCAAGCAACACCTGCTCCGGAAAAAGCCGTTCCAGAAATTGAACTTCCTCAACCAGACAGAGCCGCGGGAGTTCTCCCACGATTTTCTGTTCTGCCCGATGTTCCACCAGAAGTGTAAGTTGACTGGAATCAGAACATCAATTAAATTCGTATAAAAAAACGGAGCCTCCTTCATTGGATGTTCCGTTTTTTTATTTGGATCTCTGGGACTATTCAGCGGAGGGTGGCTGGGGTCAGATTGTTATTTGAAAAGTGTGCCTGTTCGAAAACTTCTGCACAATCTGCCCCCAGAACAGAAAACCTGATTGCATCTGGGGGCAAATTGTCACCAGCCGTTTCGTTAATTGTTCAGACTACTTCCGACAATTTGTCCCCAGCCACCCATCACTGAATAGTTACGAATCTCTATTGCTTCAAAAGGAGCACAGACATTCGGCGTCTGTCTCGTAATTCCTGTCTGTTTCGTTTGAGTATGCTCTATTGAAGGCAGACAAGAATGTCTCTCCCCCCCCCCGTTCAATAATGAGGCGGCTTTTCATCGAGTGGATCGATGAATTCGTCCTGTGAGCGAGAAGTCTTTTCTTCCCAGCGGGCGATCTGTCGCTGCTGTTGTTCTATTTGCTTTTGTTGATCGAGAACAACCTGCCCGATTTTTTCTAAATCGATCTGCAAGTGCATCAATGTCGATTCCAACGTGATGATCCGATCCATCAAAGAACTTTGATCCTGCATGGGTGGTTTCGTTTCGCAAGTAAGGTTTGTTAGGCGTTTATTCGATTCTCATGCTTTGTATCGTTGTCTGAAATTGAGCAGAGTGTTAGCCTGCACGCATACGTTATTTACAGACAATCTCAGATTCGGTAGTTTCATCTTTCGGGGTGAATATCTCAACCGACTTCTTGAATGAACATTAAATAAACTGGTAGAAAAACATGGCCAAGCCTAAGCATTTCAAGCGGGTCCGTGCTCGTTCGACAACGATATTAACCGTTCGGCATAAGGGGCAGGTCGCGATCGGGGGCGATGGACAAGTTACCTACGGCGACAGTATTCTCAAGGCAGATACAAAAAAGATCAGAAAAATTCTCGATGGCAAAGTGCTGATCGGTTTTGCCGGCTCGACAGCCGATGCGTTTTCACTGTTGGAACGATTTGAAACCAAAGCGAAAGATTATCCGGGCAACATCACCCGCGCCGCGACAGAGTTGGCACGCGATTGGCGAACAGATCGCATTTTACGCAAACTCGAAGCATTGATGGTGGTTGTCAATTCAGAATATTCATTATTGATAACCGGGCAGGGGGATGTCGTTAATCCGGAAGATTCGATCATCGGAATCGGCTCGGGCGGGAACTACGCCGTCGCTGCGGCTCGCGCGTTAATTCGTCACTCCGATTTATCTGCAAAAGAAATCGTTTACGAAGCTCTTAAAATAGCATCCGAAATTGATATCTACACAAACGATAATATCATCCTGGAAGAACTACCTGATGAAACGAAGTAAGCAGCACCGGGTAGTCCGACCGCCTCTGGCGGTTGGGTTGCGTAGCAACAAGACGTTCGCGCCATGTGGGTTCCATCATTATTGGAAGTTCAAAAGAAATTGAAAGCACATGGCGCATTCATCTTGTGCCTGACGGCACCCAACCACTAAAAGTGGCCGGGCCACCCGCGAATCAACATGAATTATCTTTGGTGAACTTCACACGGAGATGTAGGATGGCGTGCTTGCACCCATCAAATACGGTTTCCACTTCATCGGTCTGATGCCGTTGAAGCAATTATAGAAATAACAGTTTCGACTCATTTGTCTCTTTGAACACAACTCGGCACGCGAAGATGGGTGCAAGCACAGTTCCTACGATGAACCTGCAATTGAAGATTTGATCGAATGATAAGTTCGCGTTCTTTCGTCGTTCAAATCTCTGCTTGGTTCCGGCTATGCTGGGTTATCTATTGTTAATAGAAAGTAAAAGTTTTTTTAATGTCTGAAATAGAAAAAGAAGAAGTCGCAACGACTTTGAATATGACACCACAGGAAATCGTCGCTGCGCTTAACGAGCACATTATCGGGCAGGGCGATGCAAAACGATCCGTTGCGATTGCGCTGCGCAACCGTTACCGCTGGCGGCAACTGCCTGATGAAATCCGTCGGGAGATTACGCCCAAAAATATCATTATGATTGGGCCAACCGGCGTCGGGAAAACTGAAATTACCCGCAGGCTTGCCGCCATGGCTGGGGCACCGTTTGTCAAAGTGGAGGCGAGCAAATATACCGAAGTTGGCTATTACGGTCGCGATGTTGAAAGCATGGTCCGTGACCTGGCGGAAGCGGCTGTGACACTGGTGACTAAAAAGAAAAAAGAAGAAGTTCTCGATAAAGCTGTCGAGCAGGTGGAAGAACGGTTACTGGAATTACTGCTTCCGTCTCCGCCAGATAGCTGGTCTCCTGATCTGAATGCAGATGAAATTGATACCGATCACGCGAAGCATCAACGGAACCGGGAAAAGTTTCGTAAAATGTTGCAGGAGGGAACACTCGAAGAACGCGAAGTCGAACTCGATATCGAACAGCGAACATCACCCGTGCAATTATTTTCATCGATGGGGATGGAGCAGATGGATGTCGAGTTCCAGAACATGTTTGAAAAAATCGTTCCGAAGAAAACGCAGTCACGAAAAATAACAATCGCACAGGCTCGCAAGGTTCTTCTCGAACAGGAAACCGAAGCGTTAATGGATACCGATGCCATTAACGAAGAGGCGATTAAACTGGCGGAAAATACAGGGATGATTTTTGTTGATGAGATCGACAAAATTTGCGGCTCGTCTGAATCCTCAAAATCAGCAGATGTTTCCCGGCAAGGCGTTCAGCGAGATTTACTGCCGATTGTGGAAGGAACCAACGTGCAGACAAAATTCGGAACCCTCAATACCGAATACATTCTGTTCATCGCAGCCGGGGCGTTTCATCAGGCCAGACCTTCCGATTTAATGCCCGAATTGCAGGGACGTTTCCCGATTCGTGTTGAATTGCAAGATTTAACACGAGACGATTTTGTCAGCATTTTGACGGAACCAACAAACTCACTCACTAAACAGTACAAGGAACTTCTCGCGATTGATGGCGTTCAACTCAGCTTCACAAAAGATGGTATCGAAACGCTGGCCGATATTGCGTTCCATGTGAATCAATCGACACAAAATATCGGGGCCAGACGGCTGCACACAATTCTGGAACGCCTGCTCGAAAATGTCAGCTTCCAGGCGCCCGACGATTCCCTCAGCGAGGTTGTTGTCAATGCAGAATATGTACGAGAACAACTCGAAGAAATTTCGCAGGATGAAGACTTGAGTAAGTTTATTTTATAGGGGAGTAAATATTTCCGCAGGCTGAATGACTCATTCTGCTTGCAAACGGCAGCTTTGTCAAAGTTTGATTTTACCGGGTAGCTCAGACATCCTGTTCAAGGATGTCTGAGTGCCGTCAGGCACCCGAGGATTTCAGTGATCGGCTTGATGATCAGAATAAGCGATGTCTGAAAATCAATCCCTCGGGTTGCTACGCAACTCAGACAACCCTGAACGGGATTGTCTGAGCTACCCGGTTGAAAAGTCTGCAGGTTATTGCGTCAGGCTGGAAAGCCTAACCTACGGGGTTTTCAGGATATCTTGCCACTTTTGCGCTACATTCATTGATAAGATCTTAATATTGACAGAGCACGACAGTAAACAACGGGGGCAACAGCAGTGACGAAAACTCCTCAAAGTGTCATCGTAATCGGTGGTGGAATAATCGGCTTGGCCTCCGCTCATTATTTACAACAAGCTGGCTTGCAGGTGCAAGTGATTGACCAGGGAGAAATCGGACAGGGGTGTTCTCACGGAAATTGTGGGTTAATCTGTCCCGATCACATCATGCCTTTGCCTCGCCCTGGTGCACTACGCAAGGGGCTTTCTGCCATGTTCAAGTCGAATGGTCCTTTATCGATTAAGCCGGGATTGAATTTTCGACTATGGGCCTGGTTATTTTCATTTGCCCGCAACTGTAACGAACGAAAAATGCTTGAAGCAGGCAAAGGCCGGCACGCAATCCTGCATTATTCCCGCGAGTTTTATACCTCGTTTATCAAAGAGAATAATATCGAATGCGACTGGGAGCAAAACGGTTGCCTGTTCGTGTACGGTTCTGAGAAAACACTCGATGCGTATGATCCGATTGATCGAGTTTTAAGCGAAGAGCACAACCTGCCCGCCAGGAAAATCACGGGAAAAGAACTGGAAGAAATGGAACCAGCTTTTATTCCCGGTGTCGCAGCCGGGGCTTGGTATTATAAACAAGATGCTCATTTACGTCCCGATAAACTCGTTGCCGGGTGGAAAAACTTATTACAGCAGCAAGGTGTTGAATTCATCGAACATTGCGAATTCAAACAGTTTGTTACCGGCGGAAGTTCCGCTTCTGCAATAATGGTTCAAAGAAAAGAAGCAGATAAGCAGGAAGAAATGCAAGCCGATGCAATGATCCTTTCCGCAGGCGCGTGGACACCATTATTGAATAAGGAGCTTGGGTGCAACATTCCGATTCAGCCAGGAAAAGGGTATTCCATCACGATGCCGCGACCGAAAATATGCCCTCGTTATCCGATGATACTGGAAGATGAAAAAGTCGCAATCACACCCATGCAAAGCGGTTACCGAATCGGCTCCACGATGCAGTTTGCCGGCTATGACAGCAGTATCGATCCGAAAAGGTTATCGATTCTGAAAACGGGATCAAAAAAATACTTGCGGGAACCGTACTGCGAACCAATCGAAGAAACCTGGTACGGCTGGCGACCAATGACCCCGAACGGTTTACCGATTATTTCTCATGCTCCGAAATTAAGCAATGTCGTTATCGCAGCCGGTCACAACATGATCGGCCTGATGTCTGCCCCCGCAACAGGCCGCCACGTTGCAGAGTTGGTGACCAACCAGCCAACCAGCATCGATGCCACCCCTTATCAGCTATAATAGATAAGCGTTCCTCTTAGAAAATGTTTGTATCATTTTCCGGAGGAGACATTTTCAAGTGTTGCCAGGCGGCGGCGGTGACCATGCGGCCGCGGGGGGTTCTTTGAATGAATCCTTGCCGCAACAGAAACGGTTCGACTTCGTCTTGCAGCGTATCTGGCGGAACATTCAGGCTGTGTCCGATTGCTTCCAGTCCAGCCGGTCCACCGGAATAGACGGTCATAACTGTTTGCAAATAACGGCGGTCCATTTCTTCCAGGCCGATTTTATCGATCTCGATCATCGCGAGCGCTTCCTGGGCGATTGATTCGGAAATGGTATCGACTTTATGTTGTACTTGTGCAAAATCGCGAATCCAACGCAGCAGGTTATTCGCTTTTCGAGGAGTCCCCCGGCTGCGGAAAGCGATTTCCATCGAGGCTTCTTCTGAGAGTTCCGTTTTCAGTTTGCGAGCATTTCGCCGTAATAGAAAAGCGAGTTCTTCGATTTCATAAAAATCAAAATGCGCCCGATTCACAAACCGATCTCGTAGCGGAGCCGTCAACATGCCGCTGCGTGTGGTCGCACCGACAATCGTAAATGGTTTCAGTGTCATGTTGATCGTGCGGGCGTTAATTCCTTCGCCCACCGCGATATCAACACGGAAATCTTCCATCGCAGGGTAGATAAATTCTTCCACAGCGGGCGGGAGCCGATGGATTTCATCAATAAACAGAATCGAACGTTCGGTAGCACGTGTCAAATAAGGAAGCAGGTCTTTCGGGGCGCGCAATGTCGGGGCAGACGTGATTTGAAAATCGCTGTCCAGTTCTTTATGCAAGACCATCGCCAAAGTTGTCTTGCCTAAACCGGGCGGTCCTTCAAACAGCAGGTGTCCGAGTGCTTCGTTACGGTTTTGGGCAGCGGTCAGGATGATCTGTATTCGATCAACCACTTTTTTTTGTCCGACAATTTCTGCAAGTGATTGCGGGCGCAGACCTTCATCCATCTCGCGATCATTAATCGCAAAAGATGTCGCAGAGGGCGTTGTCGATGATTCCTCTGTTGAAGCCGCGGTGACGACCGTTTTTCTTGCCATCCTTAGTCTGTTGTCCTTAACGAAATCCAAAGCAAAGAAATTTCAGGCGAGCCGGGTCAGTAAGGGCTTGTTGATTTATTATTTCCGAAGTCGCGTTATTCGCTTTAAGTTAGCTTTGAACATGGTTTAATGTAACGAAACGTCTGAAAAGGCCTGTTTCAAAACAGTGAAAACATACTGAAC
>JAJRTM010000887.1 GCA_024278285.1 Planctomycetota bacterium | reverse complement strand
ATTGTGCGGAAGTTATCTGATCAATCGAACCGGCAAACAACAATCTGACCCCAGCCACCCCCCGAGAGATAGTCACGAAAAAGAAGGAACAAAAACGGAATAAACCGTAAGGGCGTCAATACCAACTTTTTAACAGCCCAGCATACTACCGGCGTCTAGCGTCTCGCCGCTTATAATAAGTTAACACTCCAGATAAGCCGGAATAGATTACCCATGAATCGTAACATGATAACAAACTGGATCGTATTCTGGTTCGGGACGCTGGCAGCGCTCGGCTGGGGCTGGTATGCGTACCTGCAAAGTGAGAATTCGCTGGCCAGCGAGCAGAGCAAAGCTGTTTCCAACGAGGTAACAGTATCGCATTCTGCCACTTCGGCTCCCCATATATTATCAGAAGCGACAACGACTCGACGTGAAGTGGTGATGATGGGAACCGCGATGGTGTTTGTTGTCGATGCGGAACCACAACTGGCGATTGATGCGATCCAGGCAGCGACTGATCGGCTTCATCTGCTGGAATCTGAAGTTAGTTCCTGGCGCCCCGATAGTGCAATTTCTCGTTTGAACGCGCGGGCTGGTATTGGTCCAGTCAAATTGGGAAAGAATGCCTTTGAGTTACTGAGGCTCGCCAAAGAGCTTCACAAAAAAACGGAAGGGGCGTTTGATGTAACAATCGGCCCGGTGTGGAATTTATGGCCATTTCGCGACACAAGCGGTCCCTTGCCAACGAAAAAGCAAATTGCAGAGGCATTGAAACTGGTCGATTCTTCAAAAATCGAATTGAACAAAACCGACCAAACCGCGTTTTTGCCACTTCCGGGAATGCAAGTCAACCTGGGGGCTATTGGCAAAGGTTTCGCGGCGCGGATTGCGATTGATGCGATGAAAGAAATGGGAATTGAACGAGCTGCAGTCAGTGCAGGGGGCGATTTATATTTACTCGGACGCAAAGCTGATGGTCCCTGGGTTGTCGGACTCGAACATCCTCGCTGGACCGGACGCTTGACGGAAGAATTTGTTGTGGGCGATACCGCGGTGGCAACTTCCGGGAATTCCCAGCGTTATGTCATCAGAAATAATCGATCCTACGGCCACATTCTCGATCCGCGAACCGGGCAGCCAGCCGAGGGTTGCCAGAGTGTGACGATCCTGACTGACGACCCTGCCCAGGCGGACGCGTTTGCCACAGCCGTCTTTGTGATGGGACCAATCAAAGGGATGGCCTGGGTAGAAAAACAGTCGGGAGTTGAAGCACTCATTATTGATCGAAACGGAGTTCCTGCACGCTCATCAGGCTGGAGTAAAATAACAGGGCCGCCCCCTGGGGCAACCGCATCGACCTCTCTCCCGAAAGTTGGTACCGCAGATCCACTCGATTCCCGTATTAGGACAACTCCGCAAACCAATTCAAAAAAAACACCAGCTAGACCACTTCAACCCGACACCGGCGAGATGATCACAATCTCAGCAGGGGAGTTCCTGAGTGGCGAAGATAAAATACCGATCACCCTGCCTGCATACCGCATCGACAAAACGGAAGTAACCAACCGTCAATACAAGCTGTTTCTGGCAGCCATCGAAAAGAAACCTCGCCAGTTTTCTCATCCCGATGAGCCGACCGATAAGGATCACACACCGCGTTACTGGCGGGAATTCCGTTCGCCGTTGTTCCTCAAATCTCCTGCTGCGAAACTGGCTCCATTTAATGAGAAGACGTTTCGAGACCCCGATAAACCAGTTGTCGGAATAGACTGGTGGGATGCCTGGGCGTATTCCCGCTGGGCGGGCAAGCGTTTACCAACTCGCCAAGAATGGGAAAAAGCCGCCCGTGGTGCTGATGCTAGAACGTGGCCCTGGGGAAACGAATGGGATCCTGCGAAAGTAAATTCCGGGGGCGAGAAATGGTCCGAACATGATGGGCATGTTTACGCGGCAAAAGCGGTCTCTTTCGAAAAAAATGCCTCGCCATTTGGCTGCCTGAATATGGCGGGCAATGTTGCCGAGTGGACCGAAGAAGGTTTTGTCGCGGGGGGCAGTTCCAACAGCAACCCTTCACAGGTTCGCTGCACCGCAGGTCGTTTGCGAGAACCGGGATACCGGGCGTTTGATATCGGCTTTCGATGTGTTTTAACAGGAGCGGGAGGCGATAAAAAATGACTCAACGACAAAGATTAGGACGACTCATTGTGATGGGAACTTTTATCATCATCTGCGTTGCTGCAACGAGCATTAAATGGAGCCGTGCGACAACGCCGGATATTATCCAGCCAGAATCCTGGGAAAGTGCGCATGTCTGGTGGCAACAAGGGCGTTGCAACGAATGTCATCAGCCGGATAAAAGTGGCGAACTTCTCAATTCAGAAGGGATCTCCCGACAACCGAAAAGTCATCATGATCCATTCTGGCGAGAGAAACATGGACGCAGCGAATTCTCTAGCGAGACCCGCTGTTTTATCTGCCATACGGTCGATACCTGTCAGACTTGTCACGATCATCCCCCCCAAACTCATACAAAAGAATTCATGCAACCAGGCAGTGATACAACCGCAGCGATGAAACATATTGTACTTGCTCGGGCAAGACCGTCGAGTTGCATGGT
>JAJRTM010000886.1 GCA_024278285.1 Planctomycetota bacterium | reverse complement strand
TTATCCTGCCATTGATTCACCGGCATCAGACTGATACGGCATTAGATTTATAATAGTGGAAACCACATTTGATGGGTGCAAGCACGCCATCCTACTTTTTCCTAACGCCTAATACCTACTACCTAACGCCTAATACCTACTACCTAACGCCTACTTTCCTGTTCGGTTCCGGCTACGCCGGGATAGGGCTTGAAGAAGAGAAAACATGCAAAATCATAGGTTACTACTTCGCTCCCTTTTAATCGCTTTCACTCTGTTATTTATCCAGCAAAAAAGCGATGCACAAATTTCAGTTCAGCAACCCATTGTGGAACAATTTGGTGTCGCGACGAGTGTTGTTGTTCCCGATGGGGGCGAAATTCATCTGGGAAGCGTTGGTATTGCTCGGGATGCCAGAAGTTTCTATGGTCCCAGAAGTGGCCTTTTCCCGCGAGGGAGTACCTTATCACGAGAGCGATTTCACAGCAGTTTGAGCCTGCGGGCAACGATTCAGGATTTGAGTGAAATGGATCGAGCCTTGCTCAACAAACCGGACGGAGCCGCCCCGCTTCCGTTTGAAGAAGCGATGCAATTTGGTCGGCCTTTACGATATCGGCAGGGCATCGCAAAGGCGCCACGTCCGGCTGCTCCTGTACCAAAACAGTACAAAAAGATTGACCATAAAAGAATCTTTTGTTCGAATCCATTATTAAAAACAGGCAAGACCTCTTATCGGATTTCTCAAAAATATCTGCAACAGGGAATACAAGCAGAAAAACAGGGGAATAAAACGCTGGCGAAAATTTATTACCGCCTCGCAATCCGCAACGGCTCCACTGAAGCCCAGGATTTATTAAACCTGCTCATTTCCCAATAATGAAAGTTATCAATTCAACTCGTCTTCAAACGATATCTGAAATATCACTGTCACGGTTCGCCTCAAAAATAAATCCCGGCAAGCATAGCTGACCGGGATTTTTCTTAATTAGAGTTGAAGATGCTTAATCAGACAACTTCCCAGCCTTTTCGGTATTCCTTGCGGATATACTTATCGGCTTTGCTGGTGTTAGTTGCTTTCAGGTTGGCTGCGTCCCATTCGAGTTTTTCGCCTGTTCGGTAAGCAACATTTCCGAGTAGGACTGTTTCGGTCAGCGCTCCAGAGTAATCGAAGTTGCAGGTGGTGGGTGAGCCATCTTTGCATGCTTTGATCCACTCTGCGTGATGCCCGATTGAATTCGGAATCGTTGGTTCCGGCGGCATGTAGCTGGCAAACTTATCTTTCGGAAACAGTTTGTAGCTGCCGTAGTTGGCGAACATTTTTCCTTCGGTTCCGATAAACATCACTCCGCTGCCCGGCACACGTTCCCCGGCGACTTTTTTCGGCGTTTTATTGCCGTCGTACCAGGCCAGGCTGCAAGGTGCCAAATTGCCACGTTTGGGAAATTCATATTTAACGACCAAACCAAGTGGGCATGTTTCCGGATGAACTTCGGGACCATCAGCCTCACAACTGGTTGGGTGGCGAAGTTTCAATGCCCAGAACGGAAGGTCCATATAATGACAGCCCATATCGCCGAGCGTTCCCTGACCGAAGTCCCACCAGCGCCGCCACTGACCGGGGTGGTAACGTCCGGGAGTGAATGGTCGTTTCGGTGCAGGACCAAGCCAGAGATCCCAACTTAAAGTAGCTGGTGGTTCCTGCCCACCTTCGGGGCGGTCTCCTCCACCCCAGCCTTTTCCAACCCAGACATGCACATCGGTCACATCGCCAATCGCACCGGATTGAATAATTTCCACCACACGACGGTAATTATTTCCCGCATGAATCTGCGTTCCCATTTGTGTGGCAACGCCATGCTTCTTGGCGGCTTCTGCAATGATGCGAGCTTCCTGCACGGTATGCGTTAATGGTTTTTCACAGTAAACATGCAACCCCTGGCGAATCGCGCGGATGGTTGCAGGGGCATGATGATGATCGGCAGTGCCGATGACGACCGCATCGATCTTTCCTTTTTCACTCTCCAGCATTTCCCGGTAATCGGCGTAAGTACGGGCGTTTGGAATCTCTTTCAGTTTTCGGTCAAGATAATTTTTATCGACATCGACCAACGCAACAATGTTTTCGCCGATGACACCTGCGATATCAGCAGCGGCTCGGTTGGCGGTGCCGATGCAGGCGATGTTTAACTTCTGGTTGGCCGATTTCGAATCGGCAATCGCCCCGCCGGTCCACAAACCAGCCGAGATCGCAGCCGTTCCTGCTGCGGATGTTTTAAGAAAATCACGTCGATTAAAATTCGTCTGATTCTTCATTCTGTTGATCCTGTCGAAAGGAGATTTCTTGGTGAGACTTATCCCAGCACGGCTGGTTCATTCTGATCGCTTACACCAAAATTGAATCTTGTTAAAAATTTTACGAGAAACGCAATGGAATCAACTACTAGCAATACGAAACAACATGTCTCGAAATCACATCCATTCATGCTTGCGTTTCAATGCTTTATTAGACAAAGAATACGACGCAGAGTCAAATTCCAAGGCAAATATGCCCCAATGATGGCGTTAATCTGGAGTGTTCACAATGAATTTACCGCCTGCAATTACCGAATATGCTGATTACGGCCTTTGCGATCCAGCCATTTGTACGCAGTTTGTGCGTTGAGCGAAAAGAACTTCTTCGTTTGTTCCGGACCAAGTTGTGTCACATAATCGAGAACAATTTGTTGCAGCGT
This sequence comes from Planctomycetota bacterium, assembly GCA_024278285.1. Taxonomy (GTDB): domain Bacteria; phylum Planctomycetota; class Planctomycetia; order Planctomycetales; family Planctomycetaceae; genus Rubinisphaera. Next base: position 1,324 of record JAJRTM010000886.1, on the reverse strand, counting down.
GGCGTAGCTCGCGGCACGGTCTGAAACGGGCCAGTTGCTGCCATAAATTAAACGGTCATCGCCAAACGCGTTCCAAAGAACATCCAGATAAGAGCGATAGAAATCGACATCACAGGGAGACTTCTTTCCGCCGTTCGCGCGTTGCGCCCCTTCAACCAGCCCGGAAACTTTGCAGAATACATTTTTGTGCGAGGCTGCTTTTTTCATCGCGTTAATCCATTCAATCTGCGGCCCTTTTTCATCGATCGAGATATTGCCGACATGATTGACGACGATTCGCAGTTCGGGCAACTCAGTTGATAATTTTGCTGCCGTTTCCAGCATCGCGGGTGGGCCGTTGATATCCAATTCCAGATTGTGTTCTGCCAGTAACTGAAACGGCTTGAGATTATTTTCTGCCAATAATTGATCGGTTGCTTTATGTGAAACGCGAATGCCCCGATAAAGTGGGTTCGCGGCGAAACGTTTCAAATCAGCGGCGAAAGTTTCGCTTTGCGGTTGCAGGTTGCCGACGATTCCGACAATGAAAGGATCATCTTTGGCTAGATCGAGTAGCCATTGATTATCCTCTACCCAGCGACTCGCCTCAACAATAACGGTCCCCGATAACGGCGCCGGCTTGGGAAGTGCGCGAAGATCTTTGGGTAAAACCGTGCGATAAAGCGGCGTATTCTTTCTGGGCCAGGGAACTCCCTGCGGGCGAGAGGGATCGTAAAAATGTGTATGACAATCAATAACATCCAGCACGTTCGGCTCGATGTTCTTTGCAGAAACATTCTGGATGCCAGCGGTTGTCGTCGTAGCAGCAATCGCGGAAGCGGCTGCCTGTTTGAGAAATATTCTGCGCGTTGTCATTGTTGCTGCACTTTAGATGAGATTGAAGTTGGGCGGAGTTAAACATTGATCGTAACTATTCAGCTTTGGCGTAGGGTCCGTTACCCGCGGACCACGAGGAAGGTGGATCCTCCTATTTCGTGCGGTGGTCCGCAATAGCGGACCCTACGGACAACCCAGCACGGCTGGTTCATTCTGATAGCCGTAACCAAACTGATATTTTTCTATAGTTTGCGAGCCGTTCGCAAACTTTTACCGTTAGTAATCTGAATTCTTGCAAAAACCACCCTCCGCTGAATAGTTACGTTTCGTTAAACTGCAAGGCTTCATTGTCCAGCCCACCTGCGCGGTCGCCTTCGGCTTGCCGTTAAACGCAATACCGTTCAATTATTCATAACTACTGTCTGTGCAAAGGTTTTCTTCAATGGGGGACGCTTTCTGTGTTCGGGGCGGCATTTGTTCCAGCGGGACATTTTTCGTTTGATCACTC
>JAJRTM010000082.1 GCA_024278285.1 Planctomycetota bacterium | reverse complement strand
TAGGCGATCATCCCGCGTTGCATTTCGTATCGTGCATGCACTTCGTTACCTGCCAATAAACCGAGAGCTTCATTTCCCTGTTTCACATCGGCTTTGGTGACCCGCTTTCCGTCTTGCCTTAAAACTGCGGAACAGGAGATCGGCTTTCCCCCGAAGTAGTTGATCATATTCAGCACATGAGAGCCGAGAACCCATAAATCTTCCGCGCCACCCCGGCGGTCTCCTTTGCCGCGACCGCGAATCTCAAGGACTTTGCCAAGACCACCGCCTGCTATATATTGATCAATCGCTTTGAGTGTCGGGTGATACCGATTGCGATGAGCCACCGCCAATTTTACATTTTTCTTTTCACAGGCGGCGATAATTTCATCCGCTTCGGCTGGTGTTCGGCAAAAAGGTTTTTCGATGAAGATCCCTTTTGCTCCCGCTTCAATAGCCGCCAGGCACATATCACGATGTTGATCCGGTTGCCGCGGGCAGATTGCAACGATGTCCGGTTTGATGCTGCTGAGCATCTTACGGTAATCGGCAAAACCGTTTTCCACTTTCAGTCGCGTTTTCGCTTTGGCTAACCCGTTCGCATCGGCATCAGCAACAGCGACAATTTCAGTTTCCGGCAGATGCAGCCAGACGGTATCGATCCCGTGTCCGTAATTTCCGCGACCGGTATGTCCGATGATCGCAACACGCAACGGCTTCTTCTTTTCATTTGATAAAGCCAGCCCGGTTGTCGCCATCGCGATAGAACTCGTTGCCAAAAACGCTCTACGATCCATTTTATACTCCATAAAACTAACGGTTAATTTCTAACCCGACACAACCGGAACTAAACAGAGATCAGGCGAGCCGGGTCAATGATGACCCAGCACGGCTGGTTCATTCTGATAGCCGTAACCAAACTGATATTTTTCTAAAATTTGCGAGCCGTACACAAACTTTTACTGTAAGTAGTCCAGGTAACTTTCGAGTGCCGATTGGCTGCCGATCTGTAACAGCAGAGTAACCAGGGGGTTAACATCCCCGGCTCGCCTGATAATTCCCTGCCACTTTGTGCAGCATTTCATTGATAAGATACTAACCTACCGGATTGCGATGCTCATGTGAATTCAATAAACAGTAAAATTATCCGTTCTGTTTCAATTGGTCACTCGACTGTGTTAAGGTAATGCGTCATTAAAAACAGATTTCAAAATAAAAAAAGTGAGGGGGTTTGATGCGTTACCTACTTAGTGGTTTAGTTTTGGCGTTGTCCGTTTTTGCTGTCAACTTCGACAAAACATTTGCGCAAGTTGTTCCTGCGGATTCTTTGACAATTGCCCGCGGGGTGGTTTATCACGATGTAAATAACAATCGGCAGTTCGATGAAGGGGATAAACCGCTGCCGGGGGTTCGGGTTTCTAATGGGTATAATATTACGAAGACCGATCAACAGGGGCGATACAAAATTCCCGTTGGCGACAATTCCAGTGTTGACGACTCCATCATTTTTGTCATCAAGCCGCGTAACTGGCAAACGCCTGTCAATAAGCAGATGCTGCCTCGGTTCTATTATATTCATAAGCCGAACGGTTCTGTGGCATCAAAATATCCCGGCGTTAAACCGACCGGCCCGCTGCCCTCTTCCATCGATTTCCCACTGTACCCCAAACAGGAACCGAACGAGTTCAAAGCGATAATGTTTGGCGACACGCAGCCGCGCAACGTTCAGGAAGTTGACTGGATGTCTCACGATGTGATCGAACAACTCGTCGGGACAGATGCGTCATTAGGTGTCACTTTGGGAGATATTGTTTTCGATGATCTTTCGGTGATGCAGCCGCATAATCAATCGATCGCAATACTAGGAATTCCCTGGTACAACGTGATTGGGAATCACGATATCAATCTGGATGCAAAAAACAGGAAAGATGTCAACGAAACGTTCGAGCGGGTTTACGGTCCTTCCTATTACTCGTTCGATCACGGTCCGGTTCATTTTCTCGTGGTCGATAACATCGAATGGATTCACGATGCGAAGACGAAAAAATCTCATTATCGCGGCGGCATCGGCAAAGAACAGATGGAGTTTATCAAAAACGATCTGGCGCTCGTACCGGACGATCAGCTTGTAGTATTGATGATGCACATTCCGCTCATCGCCGTGAATGATCGTAGCGGGTTGTATCGATTGATTGAAAAACGAAAATTCTGTATTTCAATTTCCGGGCATACGCATCATCACGAACATGTCTGGATCGACCAGAAAGATGGCTGGAAGGGAATCAAGCCGCATCATCACATTATTAACGTGACCGTCTGTGGCAGTTGGTGGTCCGGAGCGAAAGATGAGCGTGGTATTCCGCATACAACCATGGCCGATGGCGCCCCGAACGGTTATTCGATCCTCTCGTTTAACGGCACCGACTATCTTCTCGATTTCTACGCGGCTGGTCGGGACAAAAGCTATCAGATGGAAATTTCCGCTCCCGAATTGATTTATAATTCAGCAACCAAACCGAGTACCGTCTACGCAAACGTCTTCAATGGATCGGTTAAAACAAAAGTGAGAATGAAAATCGGTTCCCAAGATTGGATCGAAATGAAAAAAGTCTCTGAAGTCGATCCGAAATTGAAACAGACTCATGAACGGGAAAAAACGTTAGTCAAAGGACGCAAGCCGATTCCCTTTACGGTTATCAAAGCACCGAAAAAATCGTCGCATTTATGGAAAGCGGAAATTCCCAACGATTTGCCCACAGGGACCTATCACATCAATATCGAAGCAACCGATTACCGAAACCGCACCTATCATGGTCAGCGTTCAATTCGTATCGAAAAATGAAACACTCCTGCTGTGATGAATATCGATGTTGATTTCCATTGCTGGCCCGGATAAACCGGAACCAAACAACTATATGATGAGGGTAGCCCGACCACTTCAGTGGTTGGGTGCCGCCAGGCACAAGATGTTCGCGCCATGTGCTTTCAATTTCTTTTGAACTTCCAATAATAATGGAACCCACATGGCGCGAGCATCTTGTTGCTACGCAACCCAACCGCAAAAAGCGGTCGGGCTACCCGTTCAATTCGTATCGAAAAATGAAATATGGTTTATACCAAGAAACTAAGGCCTTACTTTATGCGTTATTTGTTACTGATTATTCTTGCCGCTTCTCTTTTTCACCAGCCCTCTCCAACAGAGGCAGCGGATCAGGCTGTTAGCGAAAAATTCCACCAGATTCTGGATGATCACTGGGAGTGGCATTTGCGTTCGCAACCGGTCAGTGCGAGTTATTTGGGGGATAAACGATTCAATGATCGCTGGCCCGATCTCAGCCCTCAAGCATTCGCCAGCAGGCATGCCTATCGTCAAAAGTTACTCAAGCGTCTTGGAGAAATTGATCGAAATTCTCTTTCCGCAGAGGATCAAATCAACTATCGACTGTTCGAGCGAAAAATTGCGATGGAGGTGGAAGGCTGG
>JAJRTM010000885.1 GCA_024278285.1 Planctomycetota bacterium | reverse complement strand
CCAATGGTGATATCGGTCACTGGAAAATGTCTGGTGGTGCGCTGGCCAAACGCAGGACGGCTGAATCGGCTGAAGTCGCCAAGCGGCTCGGCGTTACTTCAGAAGTTCTCGATATCCACGATGGCGAATTACTTCCGACGCTGGAAAATCGTCGCACAATCACGCGGTTGATTCGCGATTGGAAAGCAGATATCGTCATCGCGCATCGCCCCTGGGATTACCACCCCGACCATCGTTATGTGGGCGTGCTTGTGCAGGATGCTGCGTTCATGGTCACGGTCCCTTTCTTTTGCCCTGATACCCCTGCTTTGAAAAAGAACCCGGTCTTTCTTTATGCGAGTGATCGTTTCAAAAAACCGTATCCGTTTGAAGCAGATATTGCCGTTTCGATTGATGACGTGTTTGAGAAAAAAATTGAAGCACTGACCGCTTTGGAGTCTCAAATTTTTGAAGGCGGCGCGTTAAGCAATGCAGAACGGATGGCAAAATCACCTCCCGCTTCACAACCTGAGCTTCGCAAAGCTTTTGTGCGAAAAGGCTGGGAACGACGAGCCGGCAGGGAAGCAGATAATTATCGGGCAGCCCTCATCAAATGGTACGGTGAAGAACACGGCAAAAAAGTGAAGTACGCAGAAGCCTTCGAGATTTGCGAATACGGTCGCCAGCCATCGGCTGCGGATATCAAAAAGCTGTTCCCCTTTTTTGAAGAGAAGTAGCTGTTCAGCGAAAACCAGATTGTCATATTCGTCATCTCGCGGCAGAAAAAAGGTCTTGCCGCAAGCTGAGCTTTTGCGTACACTCAAAGTAGTGAAAGTTACGTGCTTTCATCAAGTGCCAGGAAGGCAGTCCGTGCGGAGCTAAATTCTTCCAGGGCTTTCGTGCGAACCCAAAACGGAGTTATTAACGTAACTTCTTTAGCAGACATGAGTTGCAGCAATGTCATTGACACAGGGCGACAAGGATCTTATTGATCGCTGCCTGACCAGGCAGCCGAATGCGTGGAAGGTGTTTGTTGATCGATTCGCTGGACTATTTGTCCACTCTATCAGGCACGTGGCTGATCACAGAAGTTACCAGATAAATAACGCAGATTTGGATGAGATTGCCGCTGAGGTAATGTCTTGCATCATCGCTGAGAATTTTAAGGTACTCCGACATTTTCGAGGGCGCAGTTCGTTAGCAACTTACCTGGCTGTTATTGCTCGCAGGGTAACGGTCAAGGAGTTGGTCAAGCGAAAAAAGCAGGCTGCTGCTGAAACTGCCGGTGATGTCAAGGTGATTAACAACCATTTTGATATTGAAGATCGAGAGCAAGTCGAGTTCCTCATTCGGTCCCTTTCGCCCAAAGAGGCTGAAATCGTGCAGGCATTCTACCTTGAGGGAAAGCCTTACCGAGAGATAAGTGAACAGTTAGGCATCCCCGAGAATTCCATCGGCCCCGCCTTAACAAGGGCCAAGGAAGTAATGCGCCGCGTTGCCAACCCATTTTAGTATCTTATTTCAATGAAATCCTGCGCAAAAGTGGCAGGATATTTCCAGGCGAGCCGGGGGTGTTAACCTGGGCTGGTAAATTTCTTAAGTTGTTGTCAGTTGGCTTGTTACGCTTGGTTTTATGATCCCCTGTTGGGTGCCACGGCTCTGTGAGCCGTGCGAACTGAAAATCAAGCTTGATTTTAGCAAGATATTCTCACCCCAACGCAGCACGGCTCACAGAGCCGTGGCACGCGAAACCGTTATTTCTTGTAACAGTTTCTCAACACGAAAACACCCTAACTTCCTCATTTTCTGAGTTATTTACCAGCCCAGTGTTAACCCCCTGGTTACTCTGCTGTTACAGATCGGCAGCCAATCGGCACTCGAAAGTTACCCGGGTCATCACTGACCCTGATCGCTGTTTGGCTCCGGTTTATCCGGTGTTAGGGAACTACAAGCAAAGCGGGGGGCTATTTTCAGCCAATATGGTGAATTTCTGGTTGATTGCAGCGAATTTGAAACATTATCTGCTGCTGATTTTTCGATCCCGACCAGTTTGACCCGCTGTTTTCGAATCAGTTTCTTAAATGCGTCAAAAAACAGTGCCTTCAAGGATTGAACGTAAGAAGCGAACTCGTTATCCTCTGGCGTTTTACCGGCCCCGGTTTGTCCAAGAGGGACCGAATAGCTTGAGTTGCGCAGATAGATAATGCGTTTGCGATTAGAAATATAGTTTACGATTAGAAATAGTAAGTGGCGAGCAATGGCAGTAGAACTTGTACAGCGAACAACAGTTGCAAAAAACGAAACTTTTGTCCCAGGATGGTATCATGTCGATGGCGATGGTCAAATCGTAGGACGGTTTGCCTCTGCGATTGCGATGGTTTTAATGGGAAAACATAAGCCGGGCTACACGCCTCACGTCAATACGGGGGATTATGTAGTCGTGACCAATGTCGAAAAAGTTCGCTTTTCCGGCCCGGAAATGGCTCACGATGAACATCCTCGGTTCACAAAAAAGTTTGCAGACAAAACTTACGAAAGATACAGTGGCTATCCCAGTGGGCGAAGAATAACGACTGGGTTGGTCATGCTCGAAAAACATCCTGAAAAGATTCTTGAGGAAGCTGTTCGCAGGATGCTGCCCAAAAACAAATTGGCCACGACAATGCTCAAACGCCTTAAACTTTGTGTTGGACCAAATCACGGGCATCAGGCACAGCAACCTGAGCCGATGCCGGAGCATTTGCTGGACCGTTGTAAATCGTAAAACAAAACTGATTTAACCCTACCTGACACACTTATATCAGATTTCCTGAAACATTTTTCGGATGGACTTAATGAATACGGAACTTCCCCAAGACGACCAGAACGAAGAACAAGCCGCTGCGGAACAAACTCCTGCAGAAGAAACTGTACCTGCACCCGAAGAGACTGTATCTGCAGAAGAATCAGCACCTGCGGCTGAAGAGACTGTTGTTGAAGTTGTTGAACCAGTTGAAGTTGTTGAACCAGTTGAGGTTGTGGAAACAGTCGAGGTCGTAGAAACAGTCGAAGTTGTGATTGAGACCGCTGAAGAAACACCCGTTGCTGAAGAAACATCTGCCGAAGAAGTTGCTGCACCGCAAGAAGAATCGACAGAGCAGGAAGTATCTGCTCCTCAGTTGACACTGGGTGAATCGGAATCTGATGTGGAAGATGGTTCAGAAGAAGAGGTTGAAGAAAAGCCTTATGTCGAGCCGACAATTCGTGGTCGTATCGATAAGTTCGGAACTGCGATGGGAACCGGGCGTCGAAAAACATCCGTGGCTCGTGTTCGCATTAAAGATGGCAATGGCGAGTTTGTCGTCAATGGTCGCCCTCTCGAAGATTACTTCTGCCTGGAACGTGATCAGAAAATGATCAAAGCACCTTTGAATGCCGTCGAAGAGTTGGGCAAAGTTGATATCTGGGTGCGTGTCCATGGAGGCGGAATTACTGGTCAGACCGGCGCGGTTGTTCTTGGGATTGCCAGAGCACTTCAGGTGAAGAATCCTACCAATCACCCAACATTGGCTGAAGGTGGTTACCTCACCCGTGACAGTCGAATGGTCGAACGTAAAAAATATGGTCAGGCCAAAGCCCGTAAGAGCTTCCAGTTCTCAAAACGGTAAGAACTGGTTTTCAGTCGGCTTTGTCATTACTATTCTCCTCGGTCGAAAATTCGTCCGGGGATTTTTTTTGCTTCATCTTTTCAACCTCAGTTTTATGCCTCGCAAATCGGGAGAAACAGGATGTATCAACTGCTACTTCCAGATTTGCGTTTAATGCTGGCAGAAAATGACGAGCAGGGGATGAAGGAGTTTTGCGAAGCTCTCTTCCCGGCTGTCTCTGCTGAGATTCTTATTGAAGTCACGCCCGAAGAAGCACTGCGGGTTCTTTCCCTATGCAGCTTGCCGCAGCTGGTTGAAATCTTTGAGTACTTTACGCTTCCTTTTCAGGTTGAGTTGGTGGACTTGATGGACCGGGATCGATTATCCCGGCTGCTTGAAGAAATGGCACCGGATGATCGTGTCGATTTACTGGAACGATTAAATCCCGACCATGTTGAAACAATCCTACCGCTAGTTGCGCAAGCCGAGCGGACCGATATCCGAAAACTGCTTTCGTATCCCGAGGATTCAGCTGGCTCGATCATGACGACCGAGTACGCTTCGCTTCCCAAAGATATTACCGTCAGGGAAGCATTTGAACGACTTCGGCAGCAAGCCCCGGACCGGGAAACGATTTATTACATCTACATTATTGATGAACACCGACATCTGCTCGGTTTTCTCACGATGCGAAAACTGATCCTGGCTCGACCGGATCAGAAATTGTCTGAAATTATGACCCGTGATGTTATTTCGGTGCGGGTCGATGAGGATCAGGAAAAAGTTGCTCGTGATATCGACAAGTATGGTTTTCTCGCGATCCCAGTTGTTGATGATGCGAACCGGCTCGTTGGTATTGTCACACATGATGATGCGACCGATATTCTTGAAGACGAAGCGGAAGAAGATCAGCACAGGCTGGCTGCGGTCGAGCCACTCGAAGATTCTTACCTTTCAACGCCGATGCTTACGTTGGCAAAAAAACGAGGGGTCTGGCTCTTTTTCCTTTTGGGAGCATCGGTAATAACGGCCTGGGTGTTGCAGTTTTTTGAAGCAGGGGATTCCGATAGCTGGTTGATTATGTTTTTGCCTTTGGTGTTAGCCAGTGGCGGAAACGCGGGCTCTCAATCTGCTGCGCTGGTAATTTCGGCTTTGGCTCGCGAGCATTTTTCTCTCAAAGGTGGTAACGCACTGGAAATCATTTACCGGGAACTTTTTCTCAGCGCCCTGCTCGGCGGAACCGTCGGAGCGGTCTCTTTTGGGGCTGCCTGGTTATTGACAGGAAAAATAGAACCAGCAATCGTTGTTTCAACGACCGTCTTTCTGGTGGTTGTGATGGCATCGGTCGCAGGAGCGGCGCTACCAATTATTGTCCACTCTTTTCACGTTGACCCCGCTTACATGTCAACGCCGTTAATCGCTGCATTGGTGGATGTTGCTGGCGTCATCATCTATTTCAATGTCGCATTTCTGGTTTTTGGACAATACCCCCCGTTTGAAATATGAGTTTACTGCATGACTCCTCACTCGGCGTAGCTTGAACTAAACAAGTTTCAGGCGAGCTGGCTCAGTGATGACCCTGGTAACTTACGAGTATAGATTGGCTACCAGCAACATGACAGCACAGCTACCAGGGGGTTAACACTGGGCTGATGAAAATGGTCATGACTCACTTTTGAAGCTAACCGAACAGATCATCGGGAAAGCGACCTGTTTAGTCTCTTATCGATGAAATGCTGCGCATAAGTGGCAGGATATTCTGAAAACTCGTCGGTTAGGCTTTCTAGCCTGACGCAATAACTCGGAAGCTTTTCAAATAGTCATTTTGAGTTCGCTGGTTAATCGACAGTTGATTATTTTAGAAACCGGATTTGTCAGGCTGGAAAGCCTAACTTACTTTTTCCTAACGCCTGCTTTCCTGTCCGGTTCATGCGACGATGAAAGGAACGGCCAACGGCTGATGAATAAAGAATGCCAAATGGTCGAGAGTTGGTTTGATTTGAGGATTCTGTTTTTCTGCAAACGTTGGTGTGATTATTTTTTCTTCACGACTGCAAAGTCCTGTAATGCGATTTTGTCGCCTTCGCCTTATCGTTAAACAATTCAAACGCAACAAACATTATGGAAGCATTATTGCTGCAATTGTTGCTGATGTCGCAACAACGGCTTGCTCCTCGGATTCTGTTTTGGGCTTTGTTGCGGGTCTTAGCCCAAGTCGCTGACGCAGCATGGTCAGTTTTCGTTGGCAGTTTTCGCATTTGCCAAGATGTGCATTAATACGTTCAGCCAGTTCGGGATCCAGTTGATGCAAGACGTATTGCTTGCCGTTTTTAACGACTTCGCTGCAGGCAATGCCTCCGTGGTTACCGCCTGCGGGCGGGTCTCCAGGAAGCATCATCCAGCCGACGCCAACCATCACGAGCAAGCCGGCTGCAATGGAAAGTGACTGCATGATTTGCTTACGTCGTGAAATGGCTCGCTGAGCTTTCAGTCGTCGGGCCATCCCAGAGATTTCACCCCCCTGGCAGTCGGTCCATTCAGATTGATCTGATGTTTTTGTCGTTGTCATGAGAATGCCTCGTCAAAAAAAAATTTGCCCTATGTAGTATATTGACATTCTTGAAAAAAATGTGTGTGAGCTATTTCACACTGATGATAAACATCCCAGAAAATAAAAAAATAACCGTGTTAAAACTGATATTCCCTGTTCTTCACTCGATTCGAAATAAAATATCAAAGGTCTGTCTGAATTCATTTATCGACATGATTTCAGGTATCTCCCGTGCGGAAAGCTTGATTTGTAGAACTCCCTGGAAGATCTGGTGGTTTTGCTCCGATGGAAGTTGCCAGGCGTTCCAGGTTTTTCAGAATGACTTGCCGCCTTTTCACTTCCAGTAAACCTTCCTGCTGTAATTCGCCCAGCACAACGGTCACTGTTTCGCGGGTACTGCCGATAATGTTAGCCATTTCCTGATGGGAAAGTCGGATTCGCAGCGCGATTCCATCAGGATGCAAAACGGCATACCGTTCAGCCAGTTCCAGCAGCAGGAAGATTAAGCGGTCCCGGTTTGGCTGAAACATTAACGATTTTAACCTGCGCTCAAATCGCTGTCGCCGCAAGCCGATCAGCTTGGTGATACCAAAAGTGACATTCGGATTTTCAGCCATCAGTTCACGAATCGTTGCCGCCGGGATTTTAACAATTTGAGACTTCTCCATCGTCTCTGCAAATTCTTCCCGCTCGCTTTGACCGATGATTGTCAGTTCTCCGAATAATTCACCCGGATCGATAAACGCCAGCAGTGCCTCTTTCCCCTCTGTGGTAATATGATAAATTCGTACACGACCGCTGACCAATAACAAGACAGAATCCGATTCATCATCAGGAAGGTAGACCAGCGATTTTCGATCAAAAACCCGCACCTGCGATTGTGCTTCGAGCCGGGCAATTTGAGTTCCCTGAAGTTGCTCAAACAATTCGCATCGCTTCAGATACCAGTATTTATCATCCATGGGCCATTGCCTGTTCAGGCTACGTTATATGTTTTATTGAGAAAATCAGGTGACGAATCTATCTCGGCACCGCTTTTCATACAAACGCATGGTAATCAAATAGCTCCAGCAGCACACCCAAGAAACCTATTGTGACAAAAGTTTGCTCGATTGAGAATTCCAAACCGTGTTTTAGATCTTTAACCCGGCGTAGCCGGAACCAAATAAGCTTTAGCCACAGAGCACCCAGCGCGGCATTGCCGCAACCCAAAATTATAATTACCACTAAGGCACGAAGACACAAAGAAGAAAAATTTTAATTGGAACGGTTCGTTTAACGGCAATACCGTTCAATTATTCATAACTACTGTCTGTGCAAAGGTTTTCTTCAATGGGGGACGCTTTCTGTG
>JAJRTM010000884.1 GCA_024278285.1 Planctomycetota bacterium | reverse complement strand
CAGAAGCGGAAACATTGTTTGTGCCACAGGAAATCGTGAACGAGACACCAACGAATGAACTGCTTAGTGTTGAACCTCTACAAACAGGTATTACCGACTCTGCTGCAACATTTAACAGTTTTACTTCCGATTTCTTTCCAACAACAGAAACGGCAGAAAATAAAAAAGCTGAGGAGACACAAACGACCTCACAGCAGGAACCTGGACTAGAGTTTCTTCCCCCTGTTGAACAAAACGACTTCACCAACTTGCTGGAAGAAAAAAACGGGGAGGCTATACATACTGCTCAAGCAGGAGAAATGGTGCCCAACCCTGTGGAACTGAAAAAAACAGGAGGAAGTAACCTGATCGGATTTATCGCGGGGGCGATTGTGATTATTGGAGTAGTGACCGTTATTATTTCTGCCTTGCGAAATCAGTTATCACACTCCGAACAGTACTTCGAACAGCAGGAACCTCCTCTTGAACAAACTGCTGAAAAATCAGTTGAAGACCGCAGCATCCGAGAGAAAGCTTTACCGCCCTCATTACAGCCAATAACGACTGCTGCGCCAGTAAATCCAACATCACTTTCCAGTGATCCACTCACGCGAGCAAAACAACAAAAAGAGGACGGACTGAAAGCGCTACTGGAAAATCAGATTCCCATTATTGAAGAACGGGTACTGATGCCTCGCGAGTTGAAGTTTTTTGGTAAGCCGAATTTGTATTATGAATTCCGCCTCGATTCCAAGCATGAGATCAAAAAACCGCACCTGGCATCTAAAATGGTGCAACTCAAACAGAGGCAGGAACTCGAAAACGAATCGGAAGTAAAACAACCTGCTGGCGGTCCAAAGTTTTCTACTTCAACGGATAAAAAAAGAAAGCAGTCGATCCCCGTTTTCTGGGAAGCGGAAACTGGTTTGTTTGTTTCATCCAACGATCTTTACCGGGAAATAACATCCGGCAATTAAAGAATACAAGCAGGGTTCACGATGGGGACTCGTTAACAGGTAAAGAGAAAAGCAATGAATATCGCCATTGAATTTGGAGGGAGCGAATTTCGTTCGTTACGTCGAGAAGCGGGGCGTTTGCTTGCCCGGCGAGTATCGACAGACTATCTGGTGCTGGAAGATTCCGAAGCGCGTCGGCGTCTACTGGAACGGCATGGCGATGAGGTCGCCCATTGCGATCAGGGGATGATCGTTTACGGAAGCGCCGCCAATGATCTGGCTGAAATCCTCTCGTTGCCAATGCAGTCTGCTTTGGACGATGGGAAAATTCGAAATAACGATCCCGTTTCACGCCAGTTTTTAGGGGCACTTGTCGAAGGCTTAATCCCCGCGGCTAACCAGCAAAGTTCAACCTGTACGGTCATTAGTTCGCAAGTTGCCGCTGATGAAAACGATCAGAACTTGCAGGACGATCTCTGTTTTCTGATCCGTCTGGTGAAATTGCAGGGGTATCAACCAAGTGTTATCTCGCCGGGAATGGGGCTGATTCTTTCCGAATGTGCAGATATCGGATTTTCCGGGATCGCGATTAAAATGGGAGCCGCCCGGATGGATGTTTCCATCGTCTATCAAACACGAGAACTGGCCCGTTTTTTTTTACCACGGGGCGGCATTCATGTTGATCGCCAGCTAGCCGTGACCGATCACCAGTTTGTCCGTCTTAAAGATGGGCGCGAAGTGCTCGATACCCGTCCGATTCGTCTCTGGCGAGAAGGAGTCAAAAGTCTCAACAGCATTTCCGATTCAAGAACTCTTGAATTACGAAACCAATACCGCGAAATCATTCGGCTTGGCCTGTATCGAATGAGGCAGGAGCTCAGTTCTTCATTGATCGCCCAACTTCCAGGAACATTACCATTAATTATCGGCGGCCCGATGGCAGGACCAACCGGGATTGAAATGCTGTTTCAGGAAGCGATTGATGATGTCGATTTGCCAATTCAAATTAAGTCTGTCCGCACAGTTCAAGATGTTGCGTTCTCTGTTTTGCGAGGTGGTTTAATCGCAGGCGAACTCGGTCACCCCGATCTCCTGACCACCTTTGCTGCTTGAAAGCAAGAAACAGGGGACTTTGGGTGGCCTGGTAAATTTCTTAAGTTGTTGTCAGTTGTATTGTTGCGCTTTGTTTTGTGATCCCCTGTTGGGTGCCACGGCTCTGTGAGCCGTGCGAACTGAAATTCAAGCTTGATTTTAGCAAGATATTCTCACTCCAACGCAGCACGGCTCACAGAGCCGTGGCACACGAAAGTCTTATTTCGCGCAACAGTTTCTCAACACGAAAACACCCTACCCCCCCCTTTTCTGAGTTATTTATCAGCCCAGTCTTTGGGTGGGCTGTATCATTGCGATAATGAAATCAGTGAAATAAGGATCGCTCGAATAATAACTATCGCATCTTCCGTTTGTATTTCACTGGGTTGCGTCCAACAGATTCTACACGATGCCAGATAATCAGAACTCGCCGATCACTTCGCCGCCGGCCATTGTGGAGAGTGCTTTCATGACATCGGGATCGATGTTTTCCGAAACAAATCGGACGGAACCGTCGGCAAGTCCAACATGACAGCCCGTCCCTCTCCAGGGGCCGCCGATTCCGTCTGGACCGTTGATGTATGGTTTTTTCGTCAGCGAACGAATCGTACTGACACCACCTTGTGCCCAGGGGCCAATTTTTTTGTTGACTTCTGTGATCATAATCGTATTGGAAGTTCCATCTTTAATGTCTCTCATACGAGTGACACGGTTATAGCCGAAGATGCCAGCTCGCTCGTGACCTGTTTTCAACAATGGGGCATCTTTCCCGACACCAGCCATGCCTGCGTAATGGATCTGTGCCACTTTTTTATTAGGCGGAATAGCAGGATTGAGGTAAGTCGAGATAGCTGTGTTTGTTAACGGTTTGCTTTTATCGCTGTCCCACTTTTCTTTTTCCAAATGACGAAGTTGATCATAAAGAGGGGCTTGATCAATATACGGCAAAATGGAGTAAGCCCAACTGAGGCGTTCTTTCGGTTCTAACTTTTCGGTATCGACGGTTCCGCGCGGGAAATGGCTATGAGTATCGTGGTAGTTGTGCATTGCCAGGCCGATTTGCTTCATGTTGTTTTTAGAAGAGACTCTTCTAGCGGCTTCGCGAGCTTGTTGCACTGCGGGAAGCAGTAGCGCAACAAGAACAGCAGTACCTGCTACTGCAGAAACATTGCCGTTGCCGCCGAACATCGGAATTCCGAAGGTAGAAGCTCGTGTAATGTAGGTTGTACCTTGCTTGTCTTGCGTGGTGACAGTTATGTTCGGGAACATCGGATTGGTGATTAATTCGACGGGGGGGAAATCTTCGACATAAAATGGAAGGTCATCATCTTCGCCGATCAGTCCACTTTGCAGAACACCGGCTTGAAT
>JAJRTM010000081.1 GCA_024278285.1 Planctomycetota bacterium | reverse complement strand
TTTTCCATCGGCAGGCCACTGACTGCAATCGATGCACGGATTGTTGAAAAAATTCATCGAACTTCACAAAAAAACGGCGGAACTTACGAAGCTCTTATCACAGCGATTATCCTCAGCGATTTAGTCCAGAAAACACGAACGGAAAAATAACGATGAAGAACAATTTATTAGATCGACGAACAGTTCTAAAAGGGCTGGGCGGCATCACGATTGGTTTACCACTTCTGGAAGAAATGCTCGTTTCTCCTCTCCTGGCAGCCCCGAAGGCAGCAGTGCCGGTGAGAGCATTCAATGTTTTTTTTGGCCTGGGAATTCCTGCTCCCTTGCAGGCTGAAGGTTTTAATGGCGTACTTGAACCGCTCAAGCCGTTGCAGAAAAAGCTGCTGATCATGCAAAATGTGGACCAGGTGCGAGCCGACCAAAGTGGTATCAACGCCCATTACGATGGAGCCTCGGCTTCGTTCACCGCTGAGCCTCCCAACGGCGAAGCGAAAGCGGGTGGACCATCGATTGATCAAGTCATCCGTAACGCTCATCACCCGAAAGGATTGCCAGCCGGGATGGTCCCCACGCTGATTGGGGGAACGTATTTTCGCAGAAGTCGGGTCGGGCGATACGTTCACAGTTATAATTCTGACGGGACGGTCGCAGCTTCGATTCAGGAAAAACCGCGTGATTTATTTGATCGCGTGTTCGGCTCGATCAAAATGACAGGCGATAAAACTGATTTACGCAGAGAGCGACTCAAACGGAGCGTACTTGATTCGGTGGTCGATCAATATCGATATTACAAGGGAGCTAACTCACCACTCGGGGCGGCTTCCAAAGGACGTATCGCAGACCATTTAGATCGTGTTCGTGAATTTGAACAACGAGCCTACGAGATGAAGCATCGTGCCAAAGGATCGCCGCCGCTTCCACAAAGATCGAAGCTGGCGCACGGCGGTTCGGCTGATCCGGGCGGCGAAGGGATCGACATGCAACTGGATGATTTAACCAACGAGTGGCGACTGATGTCAGACTTGTATGCACTCGCGATTGAATTGGATCGCGTCCGTTTTGGCTCGCTGACATTCCTCGCAGCCGGGGAACGATTGCGAATTAAAGGCGACTACATCTATAACGGCAAGAAAGTATTTGTCTTTGATGATGAAAAACAATTGAAACGATCTGGTTCGGGCGGTTGCTCCCACGAATGGTGGCATCGCTTTAACGAAAAGAAAAAGAACGAACAACTTCGCGCACACATTCACATGAAAATGCGCGAAGTCGCCTACTTCCTGACACGGCTGGATCAATCCAAAGAAGCAAACGGAAAATCAATCCTCGACAATTCGCTGATCACGATTTCCACCGAATCGGGAGATGGTCGGCATAACGATGTCAAACGCGAACTCTCCGGAATCTTCCACGCGATCACCGCAGCCAACAACCGCTTCAAAACCGGGCAGATAATGGATGTTGGCGAAGAAGGAATCGACGTTTACAACACCATGCTGCAAGCAATGGGAGCCAAAGAAAAACTCGGCCCCCAAGACCGAGAAGTAAAATCGATCGACGCCATTCGTGTTTAACGGCAAACTTACAGACAATTGCTGATAGAGCAGATCAAGCAACCTAACCATCATTATTATGGTTGCCTTTCCACGCCTTAATGATGTCCGGGAGAATTGGGATAAACTTACTGCCCATAAACGCCAGCACAAGTATTCCCATCGCAATTAAGAGCAAATAGATCCCTTCCACAGTTTTTCCCAGTACTGCCAGCCAGATGCTTCCTGCAATAATCAAAAGTAATGAGATTACGGCAAATATCTGCCCTCGCAGTGCTATCTTTGCTTCAGTCTCCAACCTGAACTTCTCTGAATAATGGCGATGATCTTGCTCTTTTGTGGCAGTCTCCATGATGTAGGAAATTGCACCCGGAAAAACCTCCTCATATTCTTTGAGCGACTGGGGATCAGGAATAGGCCCCATGAAAGATTTTGAGATGCTGACTGTTCGATGGCGTTCAACAATTCATTCATCGCTTGCGGGCGATACATGAGAAACATCGTCACTCTCAGCAGGAAGATTAGTTCCCGCTGCAAGCTCATTATCAGTCTCCGAACTTTCTGGCGATTCAGACAAGAGATTAGTCCTTCAAATGTCACTCGGAATCTATTCGTTCGATCAGCTTTCCCTCGGCAGTAAGAAAGTCCTGTCGAATCTTAATCGCATCATCAGCAGCCGTCCCAAACTGAAGCTCTGAAGCCAACATAAAGTTGCTACCAGTAAAGTCCACTACACTACCAATACCCTTCAGAAAGGCAAAAGCGGCTGGCTTTACTCGCATTTTACGTGGCATTTTTTTGAATTTCATTGTGACGACACCTCCGCTCTGTCTATCGAATACTCGCATGGGAATGACACGAGAATTTGCACCGTGTTCTGTATTTGCCACAAACTTCCAAGCATCAGTGTGTTATGATGATACCATCGCCTTTTTCCTCCTGAAACACCAGTTCATTCAATGTGATCCTTACATACTAAACACCGATTTTCAACTGTTCATCCCGATTTAAGAGAGTTATAGTGACGATAAGTTAGTATAAAGGAAGTATTGCAGGCTGGTAAGCTGTGTTGCTTGGTTTCAGGAAGGTTATTTTTGTGCAATTCAAGGAGTAAAGTAAAATAAATCGCGTTGCGCAGGGAATATAGAATTATGGCGAATCCGATGTTTCGTGAAAAGTTGCTTGAATGCCTGGGAGGTGAATGGCCCGAGCCTTGTCCGTTGAATGCGGAAGTTGTGGAGACGATTCCTAAAAAGGGGTATCGGATTGAGAAAATCCTGTACGACCTGGAACCGGAGGAACGGGTCGCTGGTTATCTTTTGATTCCTGAAAGCGTAAATGCGTCTTCTCCTGCGGCTGCGGTTTGTGTTTGGCATCAACATGCCGGGCAGTGGCATTTGGGGAAAAGTGAACCGGCGGGACTGGCCGGAAATAAAATGCACCATACCGGGGCTGCACTTGCCAGGGAAGGTTATGTTGTGTTTTGTCCCGATGCGATTGGCTTTGAAGATCGCGAAAAAGGGTACAGGCAAAAAGCAAGAAATCTGGAACGGTTTCTGTTTCTGAAATATGTTGTTGCCGGTCAGTGCATGGCTTGGAAAAACATTCTCGATATGAAACGGGCGGTTGATCTCGTGGTGAGTCGCCCCGAAGTGAAAACAGACAGCATTGGATGCTACGGTCATTCGATGGGATCAACACATACCTGGTTAGTTGGTCCCTGGGAACCTCGATTGAAAGCGCTGGTGGGAAATTGCTGTTTGCCGACTTATGCGGGAATTCATGAGCATGAGTTGCTGCACTGTTTTCCGAATTTTATTCCGGGCCTGTATCAATATGGAGACACACCAGACATCGCAGCCCTGATCGCGCCACGAGCCCTGCATTTGAACTTCGGCGAAAACGATGGGGGCAGCCCGATTGAAGAAGTTCGTGAAGGTGTCAAAACCATTGAAAAAGCGTATCAGGCGATCCATGCAGAAAAAAACTTTTCCTACTGGATCGAACCTGATACCGCTCATGTACTAAGCGACGAAATGTGGAAGCGAACCAAAGATTTCTTCAAACGACACTTAGGATAACGATTGTATGCAGTAGGATGGCGCTTGCACCCATCAAATACGGTTTCCAGTTCGTCAGTCTCATGCCGGTGAATCAATGGCAGAATAATAACAAATTTCACTCTCTCTCATTTTCATTGATCGCAACTCGGCACGCGAAGATGGGTGCAAGCACACCATCCTACTTTCACCGTTCAGAATTCTATCTGTAAAAATCCGTGGCTCATACTTTTTGGTTCCGGTTTATCTGGGCTAGGGTAATGGCAAGGGGAACGATTTGCATTGCGTCAGATCACTTTTCCTCCACAATCCATTCACGAGCCACGATTTCTTCTTTGCGGTCAAAGTAGCGAATATCTGCCTTCGTGAATGGAAGGCAAAACGTCGTCATTCCTTTTTCCCAGGCTGCTTCGCCAATCATTGTAATTCGCTCGATATCGTGGAAGTGCCTCCAACCAAATTTGATATCTTCCCAGATCGCAGCCGTTTCCCAGCCGTGGAAGTCGTGCATGTCGAAAAGAATCCGAACCGTCCCATGCTGGGCGATCTGATTTTCGATTTCAGGAACAAAAACGTCATAATCTTCTTTGCTCAACTTCCCAGACACTCTGATCTCAATAACGTTGCTGTCGGGACTTATCACGACAGAAACAACATCTGTTTTAACGGACATTTTAGAACTCCTTTTTTGCTGAACTCTGTTTTT
>JAJRTM010000883.1 GCA_024278285.1 Planctomycetota bacterium | reverse complement strand
GTTTCGTACGCTTGAGTTAAACCGTGAGCGTCCCAACGGGCAATGTTCGTGGTGCAAAAACAAGATTCACTTAATTCGGAAATGGTTGAACAGCGGGCGGGAACCGGTTCGCGATCTCCAATTTTCCACCAGGCCCCAGAACCTTTCGCGGCGTAAACGACTTCGTTTAACGCAGGGAATCTGCAAACGCCCAACACGCAGGTTCGATTTCCCTCGGCGTCTACAATTTCCAGACCAATCAGCGAACCAAATAATGGAACGCCATGCACGAACGATTTCGTGCCGTCAATCGGATCGAGAATCCAGCGGAATTCGTTCGTGCCGAGTCTCTCGGGAAATTCTTCTCCCAGAATACTGTCTTCTGGAAACGATTTTTCCAGTAGTTCGCGAATTAACAACTCGGCTCCGCGGTCTGCTTCGGTGACGGGGGTGTTGTCCTGTTTGGAATCGATTTGCAGATCGTTTTGCTGATAGTATTTGAGAATTAACGCTTGCGCCTGTTCGGCTGCATCGAGCGCGAATTCCAATCGAGATTTGTAAGCAGGATTAACGGTACTCATTGAGGGATATTATCGTATTAAAAAGTTAAATAAATGTAGGGTACGCTGTTATCTATTTGGGGCATCTTTTCGTAAACGATGGAGTTGCTCGCCCGCTTTACGGACTAACAAAATTCCTTCGTCTTCCCGGTTGGCGAAGGATTCAACATCGATTGAATCGGGATCGCGATAACCAAGATTGATCGCCTCGCAATTTTCTTTGGAAACCTGCGAAGCAAGTGTCACTTTCACACGCGGTTTTTCAACGCCGTCTTCGAAAGTGCCGCTTCCTCGTACATGGGTCGAATGAGCCAGAATTCCTCGGGGAATATGCTTGAAACGATCCGCCTGTTTGACGAAGTAATCGCGAACATGGTAACCAATTTCACGAATATATTCTCCGTGTGTGACCGATATTTCTGATAAATGCGGGGCGTAAATGATCAATTCCCCGCCATCGGCAATGACTGGCTCCAATTTATACATACATTTCCCGGCGACCCATAAATCATTGTACATGGGAGGGGCACAGGAAAGAACCTGTTGATAACTGCGATCACACCACTTAATGTGCACCTGCGAAGAAAGATCAGCCGCTTCGCTCCAAGCATCTTCCGGCGATCCGTAAGCCAAACCGTGCAGGGTACACTGCGGCGAGACAACAAACGTAAGCGCCTTCCTTTCGACCGGAATCATCGCAGCAGCTTTATCAACCACATCGCGAACGAGTGTTCGTTTCACACCAATAATTGCTTCGTTGGTGATTAAAGCACCCAGCCAATGAAAAAAGTTCAGCAGTTCCGGCCCGGTAATTCCAGGAAAGAAATATTTATTCCCGCCGGAAAATCCAACTACTTCGTGTGGAAAGACAGGCCCGACAACGAACAGCAGATCGTAATCGTGAATCCGCTTATTGATTTTGACAGGAACCTCTTCGCTCAACAGCCCCTGCGAAATTTGTTCGGTATCTGTTTTACTGAGTAGGCCAAGTTGTGACAGTTTATCATCCTGATCCCATTCATGATTGAAAAGTCCCAACTGAAAAAAGAGCTTGTTTCTTTCTTCCGGCTCAATCCCCAGAATTTTGCACATTTCCGTTTCAGACATCGGCGGATGCGTGCCGAGTGCAAAAATGACATCGAACTTTTCTGTAGAGGGTTGTAAATGAGCATGCAGTGTCTCAAACAGAAGCGGAATCGGAGCCGTCCGCGTTGCATCGGGGACAAGTAGAAGCACCTTTTTACCGGCAAAATCAGCCGGGTCAATATTTTCGTGAATCCACTGCTTCACTTCCTGTTCAGAAAGTGTTTTCATCGCATCGGTTTGCTCATCAGTTGAGCTTGTCATTTCAACAATCCCTGCTTTCACGTCTGGAGAACGCGAGGTTTATGTTAAGGTTCAATGATACAAAAAAATCCCAGCCGTCATGAATCGGCAATAAACTGACCGGCATTAGATTGATGAAGAGGAAACCACATTCGTCAGGCTGGAAAGCCTAACCTACATTTCTTATGCCTATTGGTCTATTTTGGGTATGTTACTGAAGCAGGTAATGAAAAGCCACTATCCGGCCAGGCATAAGCAATCCTCTTCGCTATGGTTTTGGGGAACCGAGGATTTTCAGTGTGTAAGCAAGTGAATTGAGGCGGGTCGCGACATCATCGGCACGTGACATAAACACGACTGGTGCAGTCGTGCCGCAGAGCATGCCGCCGAAACGTGAATCAGCAGCGTACATCATCGCTTTGACGGTCAGGTTCGCACTGAGAAGATCAGGAAACAACATCCCATCTGCCTTTCCGATGACCTGCGAATCGATCTGCTTTCGACTTCCTGCTGTTTCTGCATACGCCAGGTCAAAAGAAAGCGGACCCTCGATTGCACAATCTATTACCGTTGCTGCTTGCTTCGTCAACGTTTCCGCATCAAGCGTATCTGGCAACGCAGCGTTCACTTTTTCGGTAGCAGACATAATCGCAATTTTCGGGAAATCGCATCCCAGCGATGTCGCGGTCACGGCCAGATGCTTCAACATCTCTCGTTTCTGTTCTAAAGTGGGCGAAACGGTGATGCCGGTATCTGTCATTAAAAATGATTTGCGATCTTTGGGGATTTCCATCAACACCATCTGACAAATGACGCGCCCGGTACGCAATCCCGTTTCTTTATTCAAGACCGCTTTCATTAAATCGGGAGTTGCCACCTGCCCCTTCATTAACAATTGAGCATTGCCAGCATGAATCTGTTGCACGG
>JAJRTM010000882.1 GCA_024278285.1 Planctomycetota bacterium | reverse complement strand
GAAAGATATACGGGCAAAACTGCAAAAAGTTGGCTCGAAAAAAATACGTTTGAATCAGACCAATCAGACAGTTGAGCTATTAGAGCCGGAAATGCAACTCGATCTCGGCGCGATCGCCAAGGGATACGCGGCTGATGAAGCATTGAATGTACTCAAAAAACTGGGCATCACAGAGGTATTAGTTGATGCCTCTGGCGATATCGTTGCAGGTGATCCTCCACCAGGAAAAACAGCCTGGGTGGTTGGTATCGCCCCACTCAAAAATCCAAAAGCAGAGCCGACCGAATATCTGAACATCGTCAACGCCTCTGTTGCCACTTCGGGTGATGCGAACCGCTACGTCGAAATCGATGGTGTCCGCTATTCACACATCGTCAACCCACACACCGGCATCGGCTTGACAACTTCCAGCAGTGTTACCGTCATCGCGAAAGAGGGCATCACCGCAGACGCCCTTGCTTCGGCGTTATCTCTGGTTGACGATTGCACGAGAAAAAAATTACTCAAGCAGTACAATTCACAAACTTTCATTGCGACCGGAACTAAAAACGGAATCCAAACCTGGGAATCCGCCGGATTCAATTTCTATCGCCGCTCATTAGGCTCTACTTCCCCACGGCTAAAATAGCGGGGAGTTCTTTCAAATCGAGATTACCGCCGGAGAGAATGCAGACGACTTTTTTTCCTGCGAACTTCTTTCGCTGTTGTAAAATCGCTGCAACAGAAGCTGCTCCGGCTCCTTCAACCAAGTTGTGTGTCTGCTTCAAAATATGATAGCAGGCGATTCGTAATTCATGATCGCTGACAAGAATTGCCTCGTCCATCACTTCTCGCATAATTTGTAGCGTCATTTCAGCAGAAGAACGAGTGGCGATTCCTTCGGCCCAGGTGTTGGCTGCTTCAATTGTTTTGGGGAGACCTTGTTTCCAAGATTGATAAACGGCATCTGCACCATTTGCCTGTACGCCAATTATTTTTGTTTCTGGCCGTAAATGACGGGCAACAATCCCGGTTCCACAAACGCCACTCCCCAAACCGATCGGGACAATTATGGCATCAGGATCGGAAAGTTCTTCAAAAATTTCTATCGCCATCGAACCAACACCTGCAATCAGTTTCGGTTCGTTGGCAGAATGCACATAAATCCCACCCAAGGGGAGCAGTTCTGTTTCCAGGTACTCTTTGGCAGCATCAAAATCTTTGCCTTGTTCGATTAATTTTGCACCAAGATTCCGGATTGCTTCATTTTTATCGGGGTTGTTACCTTCTGGAACAACAATTGTGCAATCGACGCCGAACTGCTTACAGGCAAACGCGAGTGACTGCCCATGATTGCCGGTCGAACAACCAAGAATTCCTTCCTTCCGTTCTTCTGCATTCAATGAACCGATAAAATGCACGCCGCCACGAACTTTGAATGCTCCGACCGGGTGATGATTTTCATGCTTCAGATAAACCTGGCACCCGGCGAGCTTCGACAACCCCGGCCATTCATAAAGAGCAGTCGGCTTGAGAACTTGATGGACAGCAGGCAACGCATTTTGGACATCATCAAAACAAACCGGCAACATGGATTTATATTTTCGTTTAATGGAGATTGTTTGTTGAAAATACTGAATCGACGACCAGCCAGTCGCCTTGCCGCTTATATTATAATGAAACCTTTCACTCAATGCTCCAAGAGCCCTCTGGGCAATTTTCCGCTTGCCGCCATCGTGCATCGTTCTCAACACTTCCGACAATTTGTCGCCAAGCACTCATCTTTCGAATAGTGATAACTGCTTATTTTTTAAGCTTTGCAAGGTATTTGTCTGGGTCTTCCTTGAGTGTATCAACACAGTGCTCGCAACAGACCCAGATGTCCTGGTCTTTTACTTTCACTTTAATTGGCAAGCCCATTGTGCCTAGCATTTCGTCGCTGACTGGGCACATGTGCTGTTTTTTAGCAGAAGCAGCGTCTTCCGGGGATAGCTTAGCCAGATTCTTTTTCATTTTCTCCATATCGGTCATGTCGTCGTCGCCTTCGTCGCCATGATCGTGGTCCCCATGGTCATGGTCCCCGTGAGCATGTTCCCCGTCGTCATGATCCCCGTCGTCATGATCCGCGTGGTCACTATCTGACGTGTCTTCTGTACTTGCAGGAGGTTCTGAAGAATTGTTGCAGCCAATCAGGGCAGCTAGCGTGACTGACAAAAACAGGAAAAGTGTGACAGAAATCGTTTTCATTGGAATGCCTCGTCCTTTGTTGTAGAAAAAAGTTGAATACCGACCGATATTTGGTACGTTTTTTGCTCCCGTCCTTCAATTAAGAAGTGAAGTCGCGATGCTCGTTTAGATGCACGAATTTGTATATTCTTCACGAATTTCGAAATGTTTTATGGTTCCTCCTAAATAACTATAACAGAAGCAGACATTTTTGTCCGCTTTGTTTAAGCATGCTGCATTAAAAATAAGTCAGGCGAGAATGCCCCCCGTTCAGTAAGGTTTATTGAATTGATAGAGGTTTTCTCGTACAAAGCCTGCCTTGTTGTCACTATTCAGCTTAGATGCAGGGTCCGCTACCCGCGGACCACGATGGGAAGTGGAACCCCCTGTTTCATGCGGTGGTCCGCAATAGCGGATCCTACAGGCAGCCTATATTTCTGCAAAACCTACTATCAGTGAATCGTGACGTCTAGTTTTTTGATTTATTCGTTGAGTTGCATTCTGAGCGCATCTTGAGATGATTCAGCACAGATTCCTTTTTCTTGCATTCCCGTGAAGAAATCAGTTGGCAATGACATCCAATAAGGTGGACAATCAGATCGAATCATCAAAGACAACTCAAGTTGATGCCCGATTGCTGGCTCGTTGTCTGAAAAACGACCGGCAGGCTCAGCGGCAGTTGTACGAAATGACACATCAGGCCGTTTATCGGTTGATGGTTCGCATGGTTGGTTTGCAGGAGGCGTCTGATCTGACTCAGCAGGTCTATCTGAAGCTCTTTTCCAAGCTGCATCAGTTCGCAGGGAATTCTAAATTTGAAACCTGGCTTTACCGCCTGGCATCTAACGAGGCGTTGCAGTATCTGCGAAAAAATTCTCGTAAGAAAACAACAACCTTGATTGAAGATCCTGTGAACCAGCAACAACCCATCGCCGAACGCGATGAGCAACGAGAATTACTGGGGGTGGCGCTGGATCGCATTGAACCGGAATTACGTTCTATCTTTTTGTTGCGTGAGGTAGAGGAAATGTCTTACCGCGAAATTGCAAAAATTATCGATGTCCCGGAAGGAACGGTCGGTTCTCGTTTGAACCGTGCCCGACGAGATCTTCAAACACATCTTCTTGAACTCGGATGGAGGGCTTAATATGAATTGCTCACAAATCCAAAATTTGCTTTCTGATTATTACGATCACGAATTGTCCAGTGATATCAATCAGGAGATGGAAGCTCATTTGAGTACTTGTGAAAGTTGTACAGAATCGCTGACTGCTTTTGAGAACCTCACGCAGTTGACGGGGAATTTATCGGAACCGGTTCCTCCAGCGAACATGTGGAATGAACTGGAACTTTGCTTACGCGAAGAGGCAGGTCAAACTGATCAAATCGTTTCGTCGGTGGTGCCTTATTCTCGATTTGGCTTGCTTAAAAAATACTCTCTGCTTATTGTCGCGGCAACGTTTCTTTTTACCGTGAGTATTGGGTATTTGAATCAGTCGAAAAATGAGCATCATGCCCATCACAACTCTAGTGCCGTCTTCAAGCAATATCTTACTGCATTTGAAAATAATCCTGATTCTGCTCAGCAGATATTACTGAAAAACTACCAGAACGATCTAGTCAACCCGCATCAGGCAATAAAACTGCTCGGGTATCTGCCCGCGGTTGCTACCAGTTTGCCTGCAGGGTATAAGGTTGAAGCCAGTTACGTGGTGAAAATGCCTTGCTGTACCTGTTCGCAAACAATCTGCAGACGCAAAGATGGGAGTCTGATTGTTATCTTCGAACATGATGAAAAAACGCCTCAGTGGTTTGAGGGGCAACCGAAAAAGAACATGATCTGTAATGGAAAGAGATGTTGTCTCGTGGACCTGGACTCTCAAATGGCAGCAAGTTGGCAGCACGGTAAACGGCACATTACTGTCATAGGGATTAATGATGAACAAGAGGTCGACAAACTGATTGCCTGGTCTGATCAAGCCAGTAACAAGTCGTAGTAAATGCGATTCACAACTAAGGGAAACAGATGTCAGAACAAACAAAAACTGGAAAATTTCGTCCGAGTCTTCGAGTTGTCTTATCGCTTATTATGTTTACAGTCGGTTTCGGGATCGCATGGACAGTGAAGGGAACACCCAGTAGTTCTGGCACAGCTAAGCAGGGGAAAGCGAAGCAGGGAAAGGAAATCTGGACCTGTTCGATGCACCCGCAAATTCGTCGAGATAAACCGGGGGATTGCCCCCTCTGTGGGATGGATTTAGTCCAGGTGACTCAATCAGAAGGGGGACCGCGCACGATAACCATCAGCCCGGCTGCCCGCAAATTAATGCGAATTCAAACTTCTGCAGTTGCACGTAAATACGTCACGGCTGAAGTTCGAATGGTCGGTAAAATCGACTATGATGAAACGCGACTTTTTCAAATTACCGCCTGGGTTTCCGGTCGACTGGATCGTCTGTATGTTGATTATACCGGCGTCAGTGTGGCTAAGGGAGATCACCTTGTTTACATCTACAGCGAAGAGTTGTACTCAGCACAAATTGAATTATTACAGGCGATTGAGAACAAAAAAGATAATCCG
>JAJRTM010000881.1 GCA_024278285.1 Planctomycetota bacterium | reverse complement strand
TCCACGATAACGGTCACTTCATCGGACCCTGGATTGAGTTATTGGAAAAAGCTCGTAGTGAAAAAAATGCGATGGCTTAATGATGAGCTGCCGTATGGATTTTAACATCCAGCTTCACCAGATGAGAGGCTCCGTTGCGTTCCAGAATTTATGCGAGAATCTCTGAAATCACTTTTCCATGCACATCAGTTAAACGATTGTCACGACCGCCATAACGGTAAGTAAGCATTTCGTGATTGATGCCCATTTGATGTAAAATCGTGGCGTGAATATCATGGATGTCTACTTTGTTTTCCACGACGGAATTACCGAATTCATCTGTCGAACCGTAGGCCATTCCTCCTTTGAATCCGCCTCCCGCGATGAACAGCGAATATCCATTCACATGATGGTCGCGGCCACAAGCTGGTGTCACTTTGGGGGTGTGAGGCGTGCGGCCCATTTCGCCCGCCCAGATGACAATGGTTTCGTCCAGTAAGCCACGTTGTTTCAGATCGAGAATTAATGCAGCGACCGATTGATCCGTAATGAGTGAATTCTTTTCGTGCCCCTTTTTGATTTGTCCGTGTTGATCCCAGGGCGAATTATTTCCATCAAAGCTGGGACACGTAATTTCCACAAACCGAACACCGGCTTCAATCAGTCGTCGGGCCCGCAATGCCTGGGTGGCGTAATGTTGCTGATATTTATCAGAGGAATCAACACCATACATTTTCTGAATATATTCTGGTTCTCCAGCAATATCCGCCACTTCCGGAATTGTACTTTGCATACGGTAAGCTGTTTCATAATTGGCGATCGCTCCTTGAATTGCCAGAGGATCTGCGGACTGCCTGGCAAATTCACTATCTTGTTCGGCGAGCAATTTTAACTTTCTTTTTTGCAACTCAGAAGAATCAGAAGGAACGATATTATCAACAGGAACACCTTTGGGGCGAAGCATGGTCGCCTGATGACTGGCCGGTAAAAAATAACTTCCAAAATTTTCCAATCCCCCATTGGGAACCCAGTCGTTATTGAGCAACATGTAACCGGGAAGATTTTTATTTTCACTTCCCAAACCGTAGGAAATCCATGCCCCGATACTTGGAGCTTGACCAAGAATACGACCGGTGTGTAACAACAGATTCTGATTGCCGTGCAAAGGCAATTCTCCGACCATTGATCGAACAACGCAAATTTCATCTGCCACTTGTGCAATGTGCGGAAACAGATCGCTCACCCATAATCCACTTTGGCCGCGCTGCTGAAACTTCCAGGGACTCCCCAACCAGACACGATTCGCATTCGATTGCGACCGTTTGGAGACTGCACTTTCACCAATCGGTTTTCCTTCGTGCTTTTTCAACATCGGTTTAGGATCAAAAGAATCAACATGACTTGGCCCGCCATCCATAAAGCAAAAGATGATATTTTTCGCCTGGGCTGGAAAGTGCGTTCGAGAGGGAAGTGTTTCATCACAGCGAGCATGTTTTGCCAACAGTCCACACAAAGCAAGCCAACTGATACTGCTTGACGTATTTCTCAGAAAACCACGACGTAAAATCCCGGCTTTCATCTGAGTTCCAGATTGTTTATTTCCAGATATCTTTTTCATCAATTTACTCACAGTATAAGATTCGAACTATTTAACGTTTTCCCCTTTCAGGGAATAATAGACTTTTACTTTTTATCAAATCCTCATCTATAATACAGAAACTCTTTGGTATTAAAAAAAGTATGAGCCAATTCTGCCCAGGCGGTTTGATCTTTCATCAAATCGTCTGAATCGGAAAAACTGGCAACCGCATCACTCCAGCGTTTCAATTCGTGTTCCTTTGGCAAACGCCCCAATGCCTGGATGAACATTGTGCGTACTCGCATTTCAGGATCACGAGAACGATCCTGTATCAATCGTTTCGCCCAATATTCGGCCAGATGGATTGTCAACGGGTCATTCAATAATGCCAGCGATTGGGTCGGAACATTGGTAACATCGCGTTTCCCGGTTGGTAACTTCAAATCGGGCAAATTGAAACAGACCAGAAATTTCGGCGGATCCATGATCGACATTTTCAGATAAATGGAACGCCGACCGTTTCCATCGAGAGGCCCGGAAAAAAGACGTTTTGCACTATCTTCCAGAAAGCGTGGCGGGTTGATCGGTCTTCCATATAAAGTCGTATCGATCCGCCCGGAAACCATCAGTAAAGTGTCACGAACTTCTTCTGCTTCGAGGCGGCGTGTCGGATAATGATGCAAAAGGCGATTCAACGGATCCCGATCCGCGGCTGCCTGAGAGAATGCAGAAGATTGTCGAAATGACTGACTCAAAACGAGACGTCGCACCAGTTTTTTCGTTGACCAGCCTTCGTTCATAAACTGCGAGGCAAGCCAATCGAGCAATTCAGGATGAGAGGGGCGGCCTCCGAGTTTCCCGAAATCATTGGAAGTTGAAACGATCCCCGTGCCGAAAACAGACTGCCAGATGCGGTTCACATAAACCCGAGCCGTCAGCGGATTTTTCGGACTGCTTAAATACTGAGCCAGTTCCAGGCGTCCACTCTGCTTACTTTTTCCAACACTGTTTTGCCCCGCAAAGACTTCAAGAAAATCGCGGGGGATTGCAGGGCCATCCGCATCGACATTGCCTCGCAAATTGAGCCGATAATCGAGGGGCGTTATCTGCCGTTCATCCATGCTGTTAGCGGTACGCGGAAATTGAAGACGCGTTTCAACCTCACGGTATTTTTTTACCAATGCTGCAATTAGCGGTAACTGCTTCTGTTGATTCATAAGCAGTTTTTGTTTCAGTAACCAATTGATCCGTTCTACATCTTCGTTCGTTGCATCGCCGGAAGCCCAGCGCTCAACAGAATCTGAAAACCATTTTGCTAATCGCTGCCAGGCTTCTTTATTGTTCGCGGGGAATTCGCCTGCATAAAGCGATACGAACAAATCAAGTCTATCTGCTGGGACGCCCGCTACATCGTGAGTGACGATGCCGGTCAGAGAAAACCAGCTACGTTTATCGAAACCGTCATCCTTATTCGGAAGCGAGACTTTTCCTGCGCGGGCCAATCCGGTGCGTGGCGGAAAGTTCGTATTCAGGGAAGAAGTTGCGACTTCGGTGAGAACTCGTGTCACTCCGTTCTTCAAGCCGCTATCTGCAAATGTTGTCCAATGCAGTGGTTTTGTTGAATCAAAGAATTTGATTGTTTCAGTCTGTATTGCATTTTGAGGAATTACTAACGTCCCAGCCCATTCCCCACCAGACAACTTCAGACTGACATAGTTTCCCTTTATCCTTTGTTGTGCGGGCATCCGTACTGCTCCGGGAAGTTTTGAGGAAATCGCATTTGTGTGATACCCTCGCGGAAGTAGTTTTTGTATCAGCGATTCCCCTTGAAGCGAAACAAGCGGCGTCCCTTCCTGCACATATCCATGTTTTATTCCCTCTCCTTCAGTGACCCAACCTTTCGGAAAACCTGGTTGCGTGAAATTGGACAAAACATGGAATTTTGCCTTGTTTGCTTCCATGCGTTTTGTTCGTTCATTCTGCCAGTCTGTGGAAAGGTCCGTCCATCTTTGGGAAATTTCTGTTTCCGGCACAGAAATCATTTTAGATAACGGATAAGCGATCTGTTCAATTTTCGCATTCTTAATTGTCGCAGAATTTGCCTTCGCCCACTGCTCCAGTTTG
>JAJRTM010000880.1 GCA_024278285.1 Planctomycetota bacterium | reverse complement strand
GGCTGTGGTGTGTGATCCGAGAACAGCAACGGCGCTCCCGGCTGCAACTTGCTTCATCATACTACGGCGAGAAATTTGTGAAGTCATAATCGATTTCCTTAATGAGGCTATCAATGGAGGGATGTCGGTTGGATCTTCACGAATTATACAGATCTTGCAGGGCGGTTGTCAGGTCTGGGAACGAAAAAATGAAGCCTTCTTCTTTTAATCGTTTCGAGACACAATACCGACCGTACAACCCGAGTTCTGGATCGGTTCGCATCACAAGCGGAGCGCCGATCTTCACCATCCACGTTGCGGCTGGTAAACCGATTGGCATGTGTAAAGCTCGTCTGAGTTCGCGCATGAACTCTTTATTGGAAACCGGATTGGGAGAAGTAGCGAGATAAGCACCGTTCATGTTTTCATTGGCAATTGCCCGGGTAAACAATCGGTTCATGTCTTCAATATGAATCCAACTCATCCCCTGCCGTCCGTGACTGACTGTTCCGCCCAGTCCCCAGCGAACCAGTTTGGCAAGTCGGGGTAGAGCGCCACTTTCACTTCCAAGAACAAAACTGGTCCGCAAAATCACCTGCCGCATTTCAGGAAGAACGGCGTTAGCAAATTCTTCTTCCCATGCTTTGCCCACAGTCGGGGCCAAACCGTAACCGAATGCAGAATCTTCATCACAAATAATTTCTGGAGGATCGCCATATCGGTGAGCTGTTGACATCTGAACCCACACACGAGGCGGTGCTTTTACAGATCGCACAGCTTGCCCAAGGACGCGGGTCGCTTCGACTCGTGAGCGCAGAATTTCATCGCAATTGTCGGGAGTTTTAATGCAATCTACAGTTCGTCCAACAAGATTCACAACCGCGGTTGCTCCCTCCAAATAGTTCGCCCAATCACCCAAGCTGCGTGCATCCCACGTTGCATGGATCCACGATCCATGTTCTTTGGGCTGGCTTCGAGAAAGGATAATCACTTCACAACCGAATTGTGTAAGATGCCGTGCCAGATTCAACCCGAGAAATCCGCTACCACCTGCAATGACAATGCGTCCTGATGGAGCAATCGCTTCTTCTTCAATCGTCGTAGTCATATTCATCCTTGCCACCTTTATATGCGTGAATCCAAGTGTCGGCTGAGAGCGATTATTTTCGAATTATGGATTCAATATCCTCGTTCCGAAGGTCCGCCTTGGGGATGAGTTGAACCTGGATTCGTCCAGTCAGATTGAAAGCCCGGTTGACCTCGATCTGTCTCGGCACAATAATGTCGTGGTTATTGTACTCAACTTTATCTGTCATACTACGCATTGACAGGTAATCAAAACTTTTGCAGCGAGCTTACCAGTGGAATCAATCAAACAACCTTTTCCTCAATCCAGGTATTGGGTCTTCAGTCTTCTGGTTATATCGGGAGCATTTTGGGATCTGTATTCCAAGTTGGTTGTTTTTTCATCGCTCAAATATCCTGGTGGAGTTTCAAATTGGACGCAAAGCTGGCTTGGGGGCTGGATGCAATTTCGGCTCTATACCAGTTTCAACGAAGGAGCCTTGTGGGGCATCGGTCAGGGTTTTACTGCCGTCTTTGCGGGGTTGAGCTTGCTCGCGGTGCTGGGAATTATTTTCTGGCTGTTTGTATTCCGCGGAGCAGCCAGTTTATGGTTGACGATAACGCTCGGGCTGGTGATGGCTGGAACGCTGGGCAATCTTTACGACAGGCTCGGCTGGCACGAATGTGAAGTCGCAGGGCGTCAATTATTTGCCGTGCGAGACTTTCTCTCCTTCACCTTCGGCAACTACCACTACCCGATTTTCAATTTCGCAGACGTTTTTCTTGTTACCGGCGCCATCATGCTCGGCTTGTATTCATTCTTGATGGATGTCGAGCCGACAGACAATGCAGATTCAAATGCAAAAAACAAACAGGAACCGACATAAAGTAAGAACCGTAGGGAGGCCCGCAACGATTGCATCTCTATCGAAGTTCCTGGAAACATTGCCGCACCATGTAAATCACCAGCAGCGAGCTGATCAGGAACATCACGTCCATCATGACACTGAATCCCGCGAAGGGAAAACCTGTGATCATATCGAGAAGCGACATGGCTCCCACGATTCCCGCTGCAATAGCGGAGGCGGTCAGCAAGCGACGAATACCAGCGGACATATCAATTCCTTGAGGGTCTGTTCTTAATGGTGTGACTTGACATACAGGCAGTAAAGAAAACTCACGTTTCCAGTTGCTTATCTTTATCAATTAAACGATGTCACGACAAGTATAGCTTCCAGTTCCCATCTATTGCCAGCCTTTTTCCCTGCACATTCTGCCGGTTTTCTCTGAAAAATAAGCAGAAACCGATTATTCGGACCATAAATTTCATCAAAACGATTCAAATCAGACCATGTAACGGACCGCCGGGGGCTGCCAATTGATCAACACTTTTTGTCACCGCAGGGTCTTCGATTAACGGCGGGGCATGATGCGGTTTGATGCGTCCATCCAAAATAAGAGAACCGGTACATCCCCAGTGTTTCTGATTTGTGAATGTTCCAATCCCGAAAAGATCAGCAGCCGGGTTGCTGCGTGTGAAGGCGACCCACAGGAAATTATTGAGCGAATCGGCTGCGAAATCGGCATCGTCTGCAACAACAATAAAAGGAATCTGATTCACCGGATGCGAATCGGGAAGTTGTGTTAAACATTTCAAGCCTCGCGACTCGTCTTCTGTGTTATAATCCAGACCAGAAACAACAAGCAGCCCCGGCATCACCAAACGGACTTTGTTGATTTCCTCTGGCATCGAAAGATCACCGGGGATTTCTCGCGGTAATTCTCTGCGAATTGGTCCCGCAGCCGCGATAACAACTTTCGAGCCGGCATTCAAACCGCTTCCCGAATAATCAAGCGTATCAATCGTCGTTCGCGTTTGAAAATGAAGATCGCGTTTCCAATCGACTCGCTGTAAAATATGTTGAAAGAACTTCGGGATATCGTGGCAATCAAGTGCTGGTTCATCTTCCTGGGCGGCGATCCACAAATACTTTGCCAGTGAAAGTTGCCCCTGTCCTAAAATCGCGTTCGCTGTCGTCAACAGTTCCTGGGGTGTTCGTTGCTTCGCATACGGCACATACCGTTCGCTACCAATGGCAAGCAATAACGGATGAACTCCCGCCGCATCGACTGCGTGAATTTCTTTCACTCCTGGAAGTACCGTCGGAATGATCGGCCCGGTAATTTCGTGGATGATTTTTCCAAACGAAGTATCTTCTTGCGGCGGTCTGCCAACAACAGTAAATGGCCAGATCGCATCCGGGCGATGATAAACAGCATCCACTTTCAACACAGGAAAATCGTGTGCTAAACTGTAATAACCAAGATGATCCCCAAACGGGCCTTCCGGCAGTAAGCGATTCGGATCGACCGTTCCCGTAATGCAGAAATCTGCCTGAGCATAAATCGCGGGGCGATTCGGTTGCGAGATCATTTCAATTCGATGCCCCGCGAGCGCCCCCGCAAACATCAATTCCGACATCCCTTCAGGCAATGGCATGACCGCTGCCAGCGTCATCGCGGGATTCCCGCCCACGAATATATTAACGCGAAACGGTTCGTTTTTTTGAATTGCAGCCGCATGATGCACGCCGATGCCCCGGTGGAGCTGGTAATGTAATCCGACTTCGCAATTCTTTTGATATTCATTCCCTGCCAGTTGAATACGATACATCCCTAAATTGGAATTCATCAAACTCGGCTGATTTGGATCTTCTGTATAAACTTGGGGCAGCGTAATAAAAGGACCGCCATCATCAGGCCAACTGGTTAGTTGCGGCAATTGGTCGATGCTCGTTTGATGCGATAATACAGAACCGCGACGGACTTTTTTGGGAAGCATATTCCGGGCAGTCGGGAGTGATCGCAACGATTTCAGCGGATGTTTGAATGCCTGCTGCGGGTCAATCTTCAACGTGACCAGTTGCCGGACTGCTTCAAGTGTGTGACGAAAAAGATAGCGTGTTCGCTCAATCGTACCGAACAGATTACTCACCATCGCAAACGGAGAGCCAACCACTCGACGATATAATATCGCAGGGCCTTCAGCTTGATAAACACGTCGCTGGATTTCCGCAGCCTGCAGGTGCGGATCAATCGGCTCATCAATTTCGACCAATTGCCCCGCTTGGCGAAGATCTTCGATGGCCTGTTTCAGAGTTCGGTTACTCATAAGTTTTCAAAACCGTCATCACGATTATCATCTTCCCAGGAATCGGTATTCGCATACGGATTTTCTTCCTGGAAGCTGCCTTGTGAAGAGGAGGTGGACTTCCCCACCATTCCACTGGCACCACCACCAGCAAGAAGCAGCCCAAAAAGAAGATACCCCCCGGTCCCCAAAAACAGACCTGCTCCAATCAGAAAAAAGATTCCCCCAAAACCAATCGGCAGATAACTCATCCAACTCGTTCCCGGTTCCAGCACCGCTTCAAATGGCTCATCGGGATCGTAATAGACATCAACTTCTGTTCCGACTTTGTATTTGCGAACCATCTTGTTTGCATAAGTTGATTTATTGGTTGACCAGTCCCCATCGTAGCGAATATTCCCCTGTTGATATTTCTCCCCGTCAACCGTGTAATCGAACAGAACTTCCGGCTTGTAATTAACGCCTTTGTCACTGCGAGATCGAATGACTTCCGCAGAAGTCACAACCCCTTTCACAGAAGGCCAGTCGGTGCTTGCTTTTGCTTTTTGCAAAACCGGCCAACCCCAGAAAAACATGATACAGAACCCAACCGTCCCGAAAATTGCACCGATAAATAGCGGTATCAGCAATCCACAGCCAACAGAACCTCGTCTGTTAGAATGCCAGCAGGGTACAGTTCCAAATTGCGGCTTGATCATTTTTTTCATCACAACCCCTTACTGATTGAGCAATCGAAATTTATCGCACTGGTTAGCGGACGGACCCAGCACGGCTGGTTCATTCTGATAGCCGTAACCAAACTGATGTTTTTCTATAATTTGCGAGCCGTGCGCAAACTTTTAACGTTAGTAATACAGCGATATTCATTTCAGAGAACCGTAGGGTGTGTTGCAACGCACCAGATGAGGCATGTCCACAAAATGTGCTTCACGATGCACCCTGCTACACGCGATCAATCGCCGAACATGTTGCCGAGACCTCCCAAAACGGAACCTTCTCCCTTACTACTTCCTCCGGCTGATGGGGCATGTTGTAAAATGCGATCAGCCATTCGAGAAAACGGCAGCGATTGCAATAGCACGGTTCCATGCCCGGAAAGTGTTGCCAAAAACAATCCCTCTCCACCAAAGAACATCGATTTCAAATTGCCTGCCCGTTGGATGTCGTAAGAAATCCCATCGGTGAATGCAACGATACAACCGGTATCAACTCGCAATGTTTCGCCCTGCAGTTTCTTTTTGATAATCGTCCCGCCCGCATGCACGAACGCTTTTCCATCGCCAACCAGTTTTTGCAGAATGAATCCTTCTCCGCCAAAAAAACCAGCTCCCAGTCGTTTCTGAAACGCAATTGTCAATTTCGTTCCTTGGGCCGCACAAAGAAACGCATCTTTCTGGCAAATAATGGAGCCCCCGATCTTTTCCAGATCGAGCGCAACAATTCTCCCCGGATACGGAGCCGCGAACGCAACTCGTTTTTTGCCATGACCATGATTCGTAAAGTGCGTCATGAAAATCGATTCGCCTGTTAGAACGCGAGTTCCCGCACTGACCATCTTGGAAAAGAAACCTTGATCCGCCTGTGAACCGTCGCCCATCTTGGCTTCGAACTCGATCCCCTCTTCCATGTAGTTCATCGCACCCGCTTCTGCGACTACGGTTTCGCCGGGGTCAAGTTCGATCTCGACAATCTGTAAATCATCACCAAAAATCTCGTAATCAATTTCATGAGATTGCATTTGTTTCTCCAGAAAAATATTTCTATCATTAATTGACTAAACTGGCCTGCCCTGTCGAACCGGGAAGATCGATCAATTCGATTCTGATCGGTGTATTACCTCTTTCGGTGTTTCTCGCCGCGATCATGACACGATGTTTTCCCTTGGGAAGTTCAATTTCAATCTGCTTACCCATCTTCAATTCTTTTTTGCCAATCCAAATTTTCAATGCTTGAGGGTTGTCGATCTTCAGACCGATTTTTCCCGCATTAACCACCTCGATTTCAAACCGCATCAATTTTTCTGATTGATGAGCAACTCCACGCGTCGCCGCTAAATTTGCAATGGGAAGCGTTCCATCAACCAGACTGTAAGTTGTTTTCCAGGGGATGAGCGGATCGTTACCAGTTGCATATTTAATACCGTGATGCCTGATTGCATCGTTAATCGACTGAAGTTTGCCATCGGGTATCACAACAACCTGCCAGGTTCTTACGTAACGTTGCTTCGAGACGACAAGTTCACCCGTTTTTCCTAAAGCGGACAAAAATCGGACAAGAGCGATTATTTCATCCCGGCGCAGCTTACTGGTCAAATCGGCAGGCATCAGCGAAACGGTTGTATTTTTGATGAATTCAACATCGTCCATCGAGATCGTTTCGACTTTTCCTTCAGCATCACGTATTTGAATTTCCTGTTCATTTCTGATCAACGGCACTCCCGATTTCACCAGTCCATCAGCAGTCACCACCTGAACGCTGTGATACCCTTCTTTAATTTTATCGCTTGGCAAAATCAGCGACTTTATCAGATAATCGACTGGTGCACTCGCACCGACACTGCTTAAATCCGGTCCAACTTTCCCGCCAGCTCCACCAATCGCGTGGCACTTCAGGCAAAGAAGGTTATCCCTGCGATAGATCGCTTCCCCT
>JAJRTM010000879.1 GCA_024278285.1 Planctomycetota bacterium | reverse complement strand
TTCATGCTGGCGTTACAAGAAGGTCATTTGGTTGATTTACGGACATTGCTTCTTACAGACCGAACTCTCTGCCCGGAAATACGTCGAGAGACACTAACAATTTACTATCGTGGTAAATCGTTGCTCAAGGTTGAGAAAATTGATGATGCTTTCGTCCCCTCGTTCTCTGCAAATTATTATTTGCAGGACTTGGAACTGTGGTATCAGAAGTGGGTAGAACAAGTGAAGAAACTTCCTGCGTCGATAGGCACGACTGAAGAAGCGACTGCATGGATTGAAATTGTTCCATTGATAAAAGCGGTAATGGACCGGTGGTTTTCAATAAATGGTGGATTAGAGCGTGAAGCTCAGCAGTTGATTATCCAGGAAAATAACCATGATGGAAATTATGCTCGTGCTACAGATTACTATTTCTGCGACATGGAAAGAGCAGAGAATAAGATTGTTGTTGAAGAGAAGCCACGTGGACTTCGTTTCGATTTAGTTGGCGTACATTGGCCTTCGACAAACGCAGAGAGGCGAAGACTCCAAAACAGAACGCTTGTGATTGCAGAGGTGAAGTATGGAGATGGAGCTCACGCAGGGGATTCAGGACTCGTTGACCATTATCGGGGGTTGCAGGCATTCGTTGCTGCGGAGAATCGTCTTGGTGCTCTGAAAAATGCAATGCTTTCTGCGTTTCAACAAAAGCATACTCTGGGACTAATCGAATGTCAGAATCCTCTGGAATCATTTTCTGAAAAGCTGACTTGGTTGATTATTCTGATTAACCACGATCCAGAAAAATCTGGCCTCATTGAGGAACTTGAACAACTCAACAATGTCGCACAAGAATCCAATGAACCATCAATACAAATTCAAGTGGCAACGAGTAATTTCATGGGATACGGACTATGGGATCAAGCCATTATTGACCTGGGTGAATTCTTGAAGACCAACAAAGGTCGTATTTATTGTCATTAAATTCGTAGTGGATGCTTGGAAAGATATTTTGCACATTGGAAATGAAATGTGCCGTTCCTTTACCATTCAGTTTGCCAGTTCTGAATTTGATTCTCCTCACGCAAAGAAACTTTAACTGTTTGTCCCACCTACGTCGCAACAGGCTGCTACGGTATCGCCAGCGACTTGAGCAGCATCAAGCTGAAATTGTGAAAGCGTGTTCGGATTGTGTGGCTATCAAAAGCCGTCTTGGCTTGGCGGAAAGATTAAAGGATATTCCAGAGGATCGCCTCCTGCCTCTTTTGAAAAAACCTGTGCTGGTGATCGGGGGGTGCTCACGAATTGAAGTTCGTGAAATTCTTGATGGAACATCCGAATGGAATTCTCTACTTGAAGGTTTGCAGAAAGAAGCTGCTGGTTTGATTCT
Source organism: Planctomycetota bacterium (assembly GCA_024278285.1). Classification (GTDB taxonomy): domain Bacteria; phylum Planctomycetota; class Planctomycetia; order Planctomycetales; family Planctomycetaceae; genus Rubinisphaera. Next base: position 10,292 of record JAJRTM010000879.1, on the reverse strand, counting down.
GTGTGGAAACGATGGTTGTCAACTGGGCTTACGAACTGGAACTCAATCTCGCGTATTTGATGATGCCCGTTTCTGAACGTTGTTTACAGATAACGATACCTTCATCTTATGCCTGAGAGCACCCAGCTAGGTGAAACCTGGTAAACACCACCATTTGTCCAGGTTAATTCTTGACGTTTCAGCTTTGGTGAGTACCATTTACGACATAGTGCGTGGTATGAAGCCTGATAGGGGCATCCCCACTTTAAATTCGTGGTTTGCACAATATGATGCCGTGTAGGCGTCATATTCAACATCGTGCAGGTCAATAACAAGTTAGCCAGTAAAGCAACGCCCACTATGATCGCCTTGATTCTCGAACTCGTAATCGCCACCGTTGTTGCATACGCAATCTGGACTGGCGGACACCCAATCGTTGCGGTTGTCGTCTGGTTTCTGATCATGGGCGTCAGCAATACTGCACTCGAACAAAAGTAAGCCCGCATGACCTCATTCATCACCCTTGCCTCACGGTGTTCACCCGGTTTGATGCCAATGACACGTGATGCTGCAGATAATTCCATCACCGTGTTCGTGTTTTCCAGCGCTGACTCTGCTATTGCATTCGGCAATCGCCACCTTCAACACAACAACGATGAGTGGATCACCGAAACGCATGACAACTAATCAATCGATTCCTGGTTGCACCACGCAGAAGAACACGAGGGCGCTACTTATGTCTCCGTTGATCCCGATTCGTCTCGTCCTCACGTGATTCCGATTCCGGAAATGCGGGCTTTGCTGAAGATGTATGAGAAATGGCAATAAAGATGTGGGCGGCATGTGTCGTCATATTTGGTTGCGGTTTAATGCGTTGTGGACATTCATCAGACGAGAGAATGTGGAGCCGGCCAACAATACAGCCGAGCGTGCGCTGCGTCCTGCGGTCATCAAACGCAAGCTGAGTTTTGGCGTCGATAGCGAATCGGGTCGCCAGTTTCTGGAACGAATGCTGAGCATTATCGCTACCTGCGAACAACAAAACATAAACACCTATCACTACCTGCAATCCACTCTCACCGCCCAACTCACAGGCAAACCAACCACAAAATTGCGATAATGGGCCGTGAACGGTTACGACTTGTGTACCCATGTAATACTGCGTATAATGTTGTCGCTTGTTCATTTCGCACAACCTTGTCAGGAACACATATTTGCCTGCGCAGAGATATTAAACATCTGTTTTTTAAAGAGAAAGCTAGATATGGATAAAAAGGACACCGTAGATGCGATTGTTGATAAACTCATTTTCATTGGCAGTTCGCATTGGCAGCAACGTGAATACAAAGAAGATTTCTTCCGTATTTTCAGCGAGTCTCAAAAAAACGAACGTGGTATTCCATTACTATCTGGTGACTGTCTTAAGGAATGTTTCCGCGAAACAAATGTTGGCGATCCAACCAATGACAAGAACATTGAGGAAAATTTCTATAGTGTTTGTGAGGCATGGGACGAATGGATATTCGCTCTTAAAAACTGGAGTAAACCATTGGGATAATGTCGAATTGTTTCTGTGAACAGATTGCTCCACCCAACGTTTAGGAACCCATATCCAACGTCCAGAAAATTTGAGGGACATTCAAAATGTATTATGAGAAGGGTGAAAGAACACTGCACGCACTGATTTTTTGCACCCTAAGTGTAATCTTTCTCATTTTGGCAGGTTGCGGTAACACTAATCCCAGAGGCGAGATGATTAAATATAAAAATATTAGCCGTAACTCTGGCGTAGAAGAATACAGTATTGGGCCAACATTCATTAAGGTCCGTTTCAAGGAAAGTAGCAAGATTTATGTGTATACTGAAAAAAGTGCGGGTATTTTACGCATTCAGAAAATGAAGAATTTAGCAAAAGAAGGGCGAGGACTCTCGACGTATATCTCTCAGAATGTCCGTCATAAATACGACAATATTGAATAATAGAATATGGCGAAATCAATCTTCGCCTTAAAGAAATATTCCCAATATAATTCAACAGAAACAAGAAAGCAAAAATGAGAAGAAAATCCTTATTAACAGAGGTGGATTCAATATTATGCTGCACTACGAGTCAACCCGCTGCATTTACGTCTAAGGAGAGGTTATGGATACGAAAGACAAGCAAGGAGTAGCAGTTGCAGGCCTTTTTTTAATTCCCACTTTAGGTTTTTGGGTATTGTTCTGGTTCTTAGGTTTAGATGGTGAGCAAGGCACGAACCTATTTGTTGTTCTGTTAGTTGCAGCCTTTGCATGGACTATTTATTGGTCTAATTAACCGGGACCACCCGAGTTAAATGCCGCTATTGAATTCTTTCCTTGATTTTCCAATATAACATCCCTGTCACAGCTCTCTTGCCTCAAGAATTCTCTGTTCTATTGATGCCAAAGCTTGATTTCCTGAGTTTCATTCAGCATCTTTGAGTGAATACGAAGCACATCGTTAGTTTGGGAGGATCCGCCTGGCACGGTAGCAGTTATTCTTGCCACACGATTTTTCACTGGAATAAAATAATAACCTTGCTTTTTTTTATCAAATAATATTTGCCTATAGCCATCGGAACCTATCGAAATTGTGAGATCATAAGACCTATATTGTTTCACATTGCGAGGAAGATAAATAGCGATCACTACTTTGTAATCCTGCCCAGACGTTGGGTTATTCGGAATTGTCCAGACACCAAAACATCCCTTGGTGAAAATATGAGTATCGGGAGGAGCTTGAAACTTAACGATAGTCGCAGAAGATGTCTGTTTTTCATCTGGGTTCGAAGCAATTTTTCCATCTGGGTTTGAATCAATTATCGCCAAAAAAAAGATGAAGACAATAATACCACCGATAATTACAAGTGGTGCTATCTTAGTTTTTTCGCTCTGGGGATTCTTGTTATCAGGTGCTTCTGAGTCTTCATTAAGTTCAGAACTGCTTTTGATTGGTGAACTAGGAGTTTTCTGGACGGGTGCTTGACGTTTGAGCCCGTAGTATTGCCAGATGTACTTTTTAAGCACCTTTGCGAAGTAGTCGTTTTGCAACTTCAGCTCGACAAGAAAGGGCGATACAACCTCTTCTGGATCTTTAAACGAGATATGGATTACATTAGGCTTTGCATCTGGTACTTGAGGAGTTTTGATTGGAGTCTTGGAAAGAACTTGCCCACTACCTTGAGCCATAAATTGAATATCTTCCTTGGGGTACAGCACATATTTATCTTCACCAAAGTTAATCGCAAAGACATCTCTCGTTAGAATAACCTGGCACGGGATCCTTTTCTTATCGATACGAGGATCTCCTCCCATGTAAACCGCATCAAAGACGCGAGGAGGTGTTTCAACTGACTTGCCATCAGGCTTATCTTCTGTAGTGTCCCCGCTCGACTCGTATCCGCTTTCGTATGCCTTTTTCAATATTTCAAAAGCTTCGTTTAACTCTCGTTGCTTTATTTCTGCTTTTTTTTGGGCTGCAGAACCAACAGTAAAACGATCAGGATGCCAAATTTTTGACAGTGTTCGATAAGCACTCTGCACTTCTTCCAAATTTGAATTGGGAGGAATTTCGAGTTTTTCAAATGCCTCAGAAATCTTCATGTTGCCGCCCTTGGTCAACCAATAACACACAGCCTATTAACAAAAATGAGAGATGCATTCTAACCACCATTCATGGTAACTTCCACCATTCCGGTTAATTTGTCCAGTTTGTAGGGTGCGTCGTGACGCACTTTTTTGGTTGCTTGCCTATGAAGACTGATTATCGATAAACAATCTGGTGCGTTGCATTGCACCCTACGAATTTCTTCTCAATAACCTTCATCCCATTCATCTGCGAAGGGATCGGGTGGGGTGGGGATGGTGTAGGTTGCTTTGAGGGCTTCTTGGATGAGTTGAACGTGCTCGGGGATGACGTGTTCGTGTTCGTCCAGGAAGAGGGTTGTTTTCTTTTTGGGGAGGTTGAATGCTTTCTTGACCATTTCCAGAGAAGTGCCAGCCGGGTTATCGTCGCCGTGAGCGATGCCCCATTTTTTTTCGCCGAGTTTCACAACACGCCCGCGTGGCAAACCGTAAGGAGCGTTTTCTAATACTTTTCTTGGTCCATCTGTTTGAAGTCCCCATTCTCGGGCCAGACTGAAGACTAATTCCGGCCAGATTTTTACGTGACCAGCGTGCCTTTCTTTGTAGTATTTTTCTGCGTACTCACAAAGCATCCATTGACCGTTACGAAGAGGAACCCAGTAGTAGGGACCGGAGAAAGGTTTTTTGGTACTTCTCATTGTTGCCGTGCGATACAGCCTGCGACTTTCAAGCATTATTCCCCTGCTGACAGGTTACAGGAATTGGTAGTCCGTTTTTTCTTGGGGCATCGTTACCTTTCTTTTTGAATTTGTATCCAGCCATTTAGCTGATCGTCCACGTTTCGCCATCGTTGATGAGTGTGACGTTTTCAAAATGTTGTTGAAATTGTTCTGGCTCGAAGGTGTGGACCGGGATGATCGTTTCCGGGTTGATCTCTTTTACAAAACTGACGATGTCCTGAGAGAGAATGTGACCGCTGGTATGTACATCAGACAGATTGCCGTCGGTGAGGTTCAGTTTTTCGATGACGGTTTTCCAGCCTGGTTGATCCAGATAGCCGTTCCAGCGGGAATAGAGACAGGACGTTTTTGACGGGAATTCATTATTGAAATCGCCCAGCATGGAATCTCGGAAGATCATGATGTATTTTTCCGGGTTCTTTTGAATCGTTTCCATTTCGATGCGGGCATGTTGAAATTTCTTGATGATTTTTTCTCGTCCAGCATGCGAAGAATTTTCATACGCTTTGGGAACATAGACTTGAATCAATCCGTTTGCTTCTGGTTGTGGAAGTTTCACTTCGTTTTGGAGCAAATGCAGAATGAACGCGGTGTAGGGATCAGCCACGAATGTTCGTCCGGTTTTCTTGGTTGCTCGAATAAAGGCGACCAGTCGATCCACGTGTTGAGGAGAGAAGGAAGCCAGGACTAAAGATTCGCTTTGTTGAATCTGTTTCGTGATTTCTTCTTCCAGTTCGTATTCGTTCAAATGATTTCCATCCGGAAAACCGAAGTGAGTTCCTTCCATCAACAGAGCATCAATTTTCTTTTGCTTCAGGACTTCCAGAAGTGATCGATTCATTCCCGGTTTGCGACCGTGAAGTCTCAAATCTCCGGTGTAGAGAATCGATTTCCCACCCGCTTCGATTAAAAAGGCCAGGCAGCCGTAGATGGAATGATCGACCGGGAATCCTGTGATGGTCAATTCGCCAATGGTGATCGGGACTTCCGGTTTCATTTCCTGAAATCGTTCTTTCGGAAGTGAAATCTGTGCTGCAAAAACTCCGCCAGCCAGCATCATTTTACTTGTGCCACTGCTGGTGTAAACGGGAATTGTCTCCTGCGAATATCCAAGCAGCCCGGTATGATCCATGTGAGCATGAGAAAGCAAAATGGCATCCGGCGGCGACCCATCCGCAAAAAGCCCGGAGACATTTGGTAAAATGCCATTGGTTCGCAGTTCATCTTTTGTCATCCTTCGAAGTTGGGAAGAGTCAAACGCTTCGCGGTCTTCATTGAATAAAGGAAGACCGACATCCAGAATAATTCTTGAAGAGCCGCATTGAACTTCGATGCAGGTTCCCCCCACTTCGTGCGTCCCCCGATGAACGGTGAGTTGTATTTGATTCACTAATTTACTTTCTGCTGGTGTCGATTGAAATGATCATTAAGTTCACAAGCAACAAGAGAGGGTTCTTTCGTTGATAGCGATTTCCAGTATTCTGCTGGATCTTCGATCCCCTCCAGGATATTATCGGAAAGCTCCCGAAGGAGTTTCAATTCCAGTTTCCTGCCCCAATCTGGCTTTGACATGACAAACCCGAAGATCACATGAACTTGTTTCTCGTCCATGGCGTCGAATTCCACTCCTGCAGGAGAGAGGAAGACCCACCAGTCAGCTTCCTTGTTTTGCGTAGTAATGATGCTTTCTGGAGATTGAAATTGATGAAAGAGTCCCAGATGATTGCCGAACCCAGTGCTTGCCAGGTTTTCTCGTAATAATAAGTGCAATGCCCAGTAATCAAAATAATCCTGAGAATATAAATGAGCAAGATTATTCACCAGTTTGAGCAGAACATCAATTTTCGCATCCGAAATAACAAGGGGTTCTAATGAAGAATCTTTCCTCCCATGGCTATTTCTCCATTCATCACATTTAGTAAGAACATCCGCTTTTCTCGAAGGTTCAATAGAAGCAGAGGTATCGAGAATAACGATTCGATTTGAACTGAATGGTTGCGTTTGCTGCATCTCGTTTCTTTATTCTGTTGAATCCATTCTTGTGATACCAGTTATGAAATGGAGACGGACGGAATCGAACCGTCGACACACAGCTTTTACAAGCCATCGCTCTTCCAAACTGAGCTACGTCTCCTGCATCTTCTCTTATTTTACCCGAAGCAACTGACAAAGGTGGGACAGCCATGGGAAACTTTTACATAATCAGGTAATCAGACCCTGTAGCCATGAGAAGGCGTTCGAATATTTTATCAATCCTCTTTCCTGAATATTGATCAATACCAATAACGTGCATTTGAATTAAGAAAGTCCCGTCTACTTTCTCTCCTGTTTCTGAATACTTTTGCCGACAAGAAATGATTTCAATAGAATTAAAACTTCCAAAATCTGCCCCCATGAAGCCCAGCACTTTAATTTTTACTGTCTCGTCCCCACCTAGAAGGCGGTCGATGTAACCCTGAAGATAAGCTCTGGCTCCAACACTTTCGTCCGCTTCATTTGCCTCCGGCTCAGTGACAACTTCTTCAACAATTTCTTTCTCTTTTTCTGTTCCTTCCAAGCACCCAGTAATCAGCAACAGGCAACAGACCAGTGATAAAATCCAAACATGACGCATCAATCATTCTCCCTAATCAGGTTGAGCAACTGGTAACTGTCTGTCCGACAATCAGACACGACCAGAGCCAGTTCGTACAAACCTGAATACCCGAAGTAACTGCAAAGGGCGGGTCAAGCATTTCGAATAATTGAGATATTGTTTTGAGCCACAAAATTTCTGTTTAAATTCGACGATCAATGAAATAACAAGTCCTACTGTTGTCAGTCAGCTATCTTATTCTGCCACTGCTTTGATGCTGATGGAAATGTATTTATCAGATTGGGGTGCAAACCAATCACGCTAAAGGACCAATTTATGAATACCAATTCACGTCTTACTGTGATTCATAACAACCGCGAATTTCTATCTGTAATGAACAGGCTCTCGGGGCGTTACCTCCTGTTAAATGCAGTATTCAACGAAGATCACCCCGAAGCAATTCGACTTAATGTAAAGAAATGGAAGGCTGAAGTCCCGTTCCAGAAGGCCAGTTTTCGCAGAGTTGGTTCAAAGCCTGAAGTGTTTTCCACCTCAAACATTCCCTTTCAAATCGCCTCTCCAGGAATTTTGCTGACATCAAAACAGATGAATTCCTGGCGGGTGAATTTCTCCTTTGTTCATCGTATTCTCGGAGATATTCACCTGGCGGAAGTTTCTCAAGCCGATGAAAGAAACGACAGCCTGCTACCCCAGTTTCAAGCTCTCGCTTTTCAGTTTATGTATGTCGATTCACTTCTCAATCAATTGCCGGTTGAAACAGACCTCTATCACAGTTATCTCGGACATTCAAGAGCGCTCAAATTTATGGATGGTAATAATCTGAATAACTCCGGGAAACAATTGTTGAAACAGTTCAGCCAGGCCATCAGTATATATACTCAAATACCAGAGTTGCGTGATTATTTCATTCAAAATAGTGTCCGTGAAGGGAATCTCGGTCCCAATGGTCAGCAGTTTCGGGAATCATTCCAGCAAGGTAAACGATTAGAAATTACTGACGGATGCTATCTTGAATATGTTGGTTATGAGTTACGCCCACTTCGACTGACTGGTACTCATTTTTGCTGGAATCAGGGGCAGCAGGATATTCGAAAAGTGGCTGTTGATTTGCTTTGTCGTTATCAGGGACATCCAGTCTGGACTGAACTTAAAATGAAAGGAGACTCTTGGACATCCTCCGCACTTCAGCAGATATTATTATACGGTACAATGCTGTCAGGAGAACTTCAGCAAAATCGTTGTCGCAGATTTTTCAGTGACCAATTCCAGAACTTTCGTCCCTGGCTTGCCGTATTGGTCGAAGACCGAGGCGAGGATCGTTTCATGGATGATTACAAACAAGCGGTGGCATTTGCTCAGCATGCTGACTCTCAAGATGCGATTGGTCAATTGTTCGAAGGAATCATTTTTGGCATTGTGAAGAGGGACAATAAAGAATGGTCGATTATTCGCAGCGATATTGTTTAGTTTTCTTTTAAGAAATCGGGATCGTCGTTTACTGCCAGTTGGATATTAAAAGCGAGGCGGATTCTGCGTTCTTCTTTGAACATGGGAATTTCCTGCTGTTCCCAGTTTTCTCCCAGAGTGGCTCGTTCTTCGATCCATTCGATATCATCCAAGAGCATTTTCCCATCTCGCGGCAGAATCCACCAATCGGAGAGCCGGGCAGTCAACATCGCTGCTTCGAATGTTTTTCCCAGGTAGGCTTGCTCGCCCATGATTGGAATCCAAATGCCAGATGGATCTGAACCGGAATGATCCCGAACGGGTCCAATCTTTGTCCCCTTTTCTGCACAAATACAGTCGATAAATGTTCTCAGAATCTGTTGCTTTTCTTCTTCTGTCATTCGGAGGATTTCTGTATTGATGGTGGCAGTTTTGTGAATTAGAAATTCTAACGAAATTCACAAATGAAGTTAAGCATCCTTCTTTTTAGCGATCTTCTTTCGCGTACCATTCTTGTTTGTGGGGATTCCAGGTGAGAATGTACGTGGTCACTTTTTCCATCGGCGAGCCTGCTTGTGATTCCCACTCAATAGCGACATTGATTTTGTAAGCGGGCCAGGTTTCAAAATCATCCGGGCGGTTGGCGGAAACTTCCAGCGGCACCGCGATGCCTGTTGGTTTCACTTTGACAATACTGCGAATATCAAATCCGATGGGTGCTTTGTAAATCCCGGAGAGGAATGTGGAAACATCACTTTCTTCTCCCGCGATCCATTTGTTGAATTCTGTGGAAAAATACTGTCTGGCTGCCCCTTTGGTGCCAGATGTTCCCCCGGCACAGCCTGTTGAGAACAGAGCCAGGATAACCAAAGGGAGTGGAGTAATCAGAGCCAGAACTGCAAGAGAAATTAGATTTTCTGTCGTGGTCTTTTCCGCTTGAGAAGTCAAATTTTTTGTCACGTTCATTTTTCTTCCTTCGAGTGAGAGATTTATTCAGTTACTGCTACTGATACCCGAAGGGTTTGACAAAGGCGGGGCTACTTTTTCAAGAAATCGAATTCATTTTAATTCCTGCTTCCAGCGTTTCACGAAAACGGCTTCTCAATTCACCCGGCTCCACAATCGTCACCTTCCCCGTCCACGTTAAAATCCAATGCAGGATTTCTTCCAGTCCATCGACCTGGAAAGTGAGTGTCACTGAGCCATCTTTGTGCCATTTTGATTTTTGCGTGTGGTGCCAGATCGTTTCGGTCACTACTTTGGCTGCTTCTGGTTCAAACCGTAATTCCACGTCGTAACTGACATCGCCACGATAGACTGCCCAAGCGTTACCGAAGTGATCGTGGATATCAAAATTTTCTGGAACCGTTGCTTGTTGATTAAGCATTTGCAGCGTTTTGAATCGAGCCACTCGAAATGTTTTCGTTTCCTGCTCGCCTTCAATATTCCCGATAATATACCAGGCTCGTTTGATCAAACAGAATCGGTACGGATGAATGGTTAGCTTGCATGGCTTGGCTTCATAGGGAGACTCGTACATTCCTGCGATCTGTTTTCCCTGGATCAAAGCAAGCTGAACGGTTTTGATTGCATCGTGGTGTAGACTGTGATCTGCGATTTTCAAATCAAAGACAGACATCAATCGCATTGCATCATCGATTAACTCTTGAGTTTCCTCATTTGAATACTCAGCGATTTTACGTATCGTTGGCTTCGCCCCCGCAGTGATATTCAACCCGTCTGAGTTAGCCAGCAGACTCGCCAGGCTTAACCCCAGGAGTTCCTCTTGATTCAAAGGCAATATCGGAAACCGGTAATCAGCCCGCACCCGGATAAAGTTTTGATCTCCTTCATCGTAATAGGGAACGCCTAGAAATCTTAAAACATCCAAATCACGGTAGACAGTACGAATTGAAACTTCCAGTTCC
>JAJRTM010000878.1 GCA_024278285.1 Planctomycetota bacterium | reverse complement strand
ATCAGGGCAACCATGACGGAAATGATCAGGGCGGTCACGATGGGAACGATCAGGGCAACCATGACGGGAACGATCAGGACGGCCACGATGGGAATGATCAGGGCAACCATGACGGGAACGATCAGGACGGCCACGATGGGAATGATCAGGGCAACCATGACGGGAACGATCAGGACGGTCATGATGGGAATGATCGAGATGGAAACGATCGGAACGGGAATGACCGCAAAGATGACTGAAGCTTTTCTAGCGAGTGGTTCGCAGGAGCGATTCAGACAATCATTGTATAATAATTGTCGTTGCCGTTAGATAATAACGAACAGCCCTGGTTGCTTTTGCAGTCAGGGCTGTTGGCGTTTATGTCAGTCTTCATCCATCGACTAGGAATTTATACCTCACACGTTCACTTGATGACTTATTTTAACGGATTGCCGAAAGTGACATTCGAGCCTGTTTATCCAGCCCGCGTACGCAGTCGCGATCAGCTTGCCGTTAAACAATTGTGCCATTCTTGACCGTGTGAACAGTATCTCCATTTGATGTGTTACTTGTTATACGAATTATTGGTCGCTGTTTGTGGGATCGATAAAGTCGATCAACTTGGCGAAGTATTTTTCGTAGCGGGCGGTCATCGGAGCCTGGAGGATGATTTCTGTGATGGTGGAATGATCTGAACAGAGCAGATAGCTGCCGCCGGTTATTGATGCCGAAGCGGTGAGGACGCCCGACTTGTTTTTCAGCATTGTGGTTTGATCTGCTTTCCAGACGACTTTTGGATCGGTTTCGAGATCGCCAGTTTCGTAAAGGTACATTCCTTTGTTTGTCAGCAGGACGAAATATTCCCCCGGTAATTCGTACTCTCCTGCCTTGATGGTGATCTGTTGAAATAGTTCCTTCGGCGATTCTTCTTTAAGGTTTACTGTCGTTAGGTTATATAAAATCGCTCGGTCTTGTGCAGCGGTTGGTGGTTCGCTGAGTAAACTGATTTCTGGGAATTGGCGAACCGCGACTGTTTGAAATGCGTTGAGAATTTGGTTGTACGTGTTGTTTCTTTCTCGGCGATAATAAAGCCCGAATTGAATGAGCATCATTTCGATTTCCGGGCTGTACGGTTCCTGCTCGGCATAAAGATTGCACAAGGTTTCAATGAGGAGATCGATTCGAGAATCAGTCGGGTCGATATCGGGGGGGATGAATTCCAGAGTCGAGTTTTCGATGACCGCTTGCTTGATTGCTTCTTCAGTTGCTGTCAGTCCCAAACTTTCCCAGGCAGGGGTTTGGCTTGATTTCAGCAGTTGTGTGGTAATCTGCTCGTTATCGTATTGCCGCAGTTGTGACAAAAATGTAATCAGGCAGTTGAGAATCTGCTCTGGGGCGGCTTCGCTTTGGCGTTCCACTTCGACCGGCGAAGAGGTGAGCGAAAGTTGCAGGCCAAGATGTTCCTGTACCCCTTGTTTCCACTTTTCGGCCTGTTTCGATGTCGTTCCGTGAAGCACTTCGCGATGTGCTTTTTCGAGTAGTTCGATGATTTTTCGCCGCTCTGATTCTTCCATCAGTTCGGGATGCGTGAGGGAACGATCAATCGTTTTTCCAGCCACCACACAGCGGTAAAGCGAGAGACGGTCGTATTCATTTAGCAGTTGAATGCGGCTGACTTCCTGCAACATAAACTGTAATTTTTCGCGAGAATCGGGAAACGCAGCCGCCATCTGTGTTAATTCAACGCCGTAACACCAGTTTGGATCGCGGTAACGAAAACCATCGCTGTAAATGGAAGCGACTTCGTAGCCGACAACCCGAACAACCGATTGCATTAAACCGATAGCCTGTCTATCGATGTAATTGGCTGCGATTTTTTTTGCACCCAGTTTTCCAAGTTCCGTTGCTCCCCACATTAAACCAATCGTGATCGGATTGGTACTCGCAAGAACGCGACCGAAATATGCCCCCTTGGTGGCCCAGTTCAAATAAGGAGCCGCTTTTTGATATGCCCCGTAGGCCTTGATGGCACCGCGAACGGTATCGTATGTTTGTTGGATATTGTACGATTTCAAATCGAGCGGAAGTTGATCCATCACCGCCAGTAAATGCAAACCGATTCGATTGAGTGCCCGGGCAAGTTGTTCGGGACTGGTATGCAAAAGCGGATTTTCCAACCCCGGCTGATAAACATGAGCAATTTGCTGGGCGATGTCGATTAAATCATCCCGAAGTAACCGGGCATCAAACGGGCCGTGTGGTGCGTAAGTGTTACGGCGAATATTTTCGTATATTTTCTCTGCACTGGTATCGAGTATTGCTGCAACTTGCCGATCTTTTTCTGCAATATCGTGCTGCTGAGAGGTAGCGGGAAAACTGGCGAGCGTTTCTGTGCGATTACCTTCAGATTGCAAATCGAGAAGTTCAGGACTGTCGAGCCATTCGTGAATGGTGCAGTACCGATCCGTCAGTTTTCGAGACTCATGCTCCAGCCTCGCCGCTTCCGCCTGGAATTCCTGTTGCAATTCTTTCTGATAAATCTCCAACTCTTTTCGTTGTTGCTGAAGTTGAGCAGCGGGAGTCTCAGCAAGTTTCTTTTTAACTTCCAAGTGATACCGAACAATCAAAACAAGACTGCTTAATTGAATCATCAACAAAATAAATAAAAGCAGAGACGGCCCGAATTGATCCAGCCATTGGGGATTGATCAACATCGCTACTGCAAGTAATGCAGTAAGAATTGAGCTGATAATTAGAAGCAAAAGTGATGAGCGAAATAACATGAAGCAGTTCAAAAAATATTATGCTGAAATCAATTGACTGAGGAAACCAGCAAAAAAAGTGAATGAAAATGATCGGTTGATGGAATCCTGAACGGTTCTACGTTACAAGGAACGACAGGAAATTGGTAGAGTTCATGGTGAAATCTGTTTCTGTATTACTAACGATAAGAGTTTACGAACGGTTTGCAAACTTTTGAAAACAGTTTTTGGTTACGGCGGTCTGAACAGACCAGCCGTGCTGGGTCGCCTTCATAAAGAAATAATAAAGGATCAATTGTAATGACGAAAATAAACTTCTTCACTGTGATGCTGGTTTTGGTCATGGTTTGTTCTCAATCTCGTATTACAGACGCTGCTGATGGCTTAAAAGTAGGAGAGGCCGTTCCTGAGTTTTCTGCCCTTGATGATCAGGGTAAGAAGTGGAACTCGAAGGAACATATCGGCAAGAAAATTCTTGTCATTTATTTTTATCCGGCAGATATGACGGGCGGTTGCACCAAACAGGCTTGTGCGTTTAGAGATGATCTGCCAAAACTGAAAGGGGCAAATGTGGAAGTGGTCGGCGTGAGTGGCGATACGGTTAAGAATCATCAACTGTTCATCAAAGCGCACAATCTGAATTTTACACTTTTGGCTGATACCGAGGGAAACATTGCTAAAACATTCGGCGTCCCAACTCGCAAAGGAGGCAGCATCCAACGCACGATTGATAACGAAGAATTCACATTAACGCGCAGCCTGACAACAGCCCGGTGGACGTTCATTATCGATCTGAATGGAAAACTTGCCCACAAAAACATGGCTGTGAATGCGGCCCAAGATAGCAAAGCAGTGATGAAAATTGTGAAGAAAATTGGGCAGTAAGGTCCAGACAGGACCGTAACGTAGATGAATTTGTCAATTGGGGAATGTTCAATATGCAAAATGTGATGACTCTTGGTTCGTTTTTTTTCTTTACGGCGTTAGTCGGTTTAATTACCTGGTTTCTAACGCGAAAAGATCGCCATGATACAACCGCCGGGTATTTTCTGGGCGGACGGGCGCTGACGGGTGGGTATATTGCAGGTTCGCTGCTGTTGACGAATTTATCGACCGAGCAACTCGTCGGTCTTAATGGAGCCGCTTTCGAAGATGGCTTGTGTGTGATGGCGTGGGAAGTGATCGCAGCGGTGTCGCTGGTGGTTATGGCACTGATATTTCTACCGAAATATCTTCGCAGTGGGATCGCGACCATTCCGCAGTATCTTGAACTTCGTTTTGATCATAACACCCGCGCGATTACTTCGCTGATTTTCATCGTTGCGTATGCAGGAATTCTACTTCCGATTGTACTTTACACCGGGGCGACCGGGTTGAATTCGATGCTCGATATTCATCTGCTGTTAGGTGTCAGCGAGACAACAGCACTTTGGGTGACGGTCTGGCTGATCGGAATTCTTGGTTCGATTTACGCCATCTTTGGTGGACTGCGAACCGTTGCCGTTTCCGATACGATTAACGGATTTGGCTTACTCGTGGGTGGTTTACTGATTACCTGGTACGCCCTTTGTGCGGTCAGTCCGGAAGCTCCTCTGGAAGCGTTTGCAAAATTGCAGGAAGCTCACCCGGAAAAGTTCAATTCACTTGCCTCCAAAGATCAGTCTGTTCCATTCTCGACCTTGTTTACCGGAGTGTTGTTGTTGAATCTGTTTTACTGGTGCACGAATCAGCAAATTATTCAACGAACCTTTGGTGCCTCTTCGTTGAAAGAAGGACAAAAAGGGGTTTTGATGGCTGGTTTTTTCAAGATACTGGCTCCGCTGATTCTGGTGGTCCCTGGGATTATCGCATTTCATCTTTACGCTTTTGCACCGATTGATGGAAAACGGGTGACTTTTCTCGATATCACCACAGAACCGGTTGCTGCGATGGGGACTTTCCATGATGACGACGAATTGAAACCATTAAGAATTCATGGAAGAGTGATCGCCGACTTGATGAATATCGATGCTTCCTGGGATAACGAAAAGCAACTTCGTGAAGCTCAAAAATGGATCGGGAAAACGGTTCCGTATAACTCGGGAAAATTCACCATTCATAAAGTTCTCGGGCCGGGTGTGGTGATCACAAGAGATGGTCCTGCAAAATTCCATTTTCACAGTGGTTTTACGGATGAAGAACTGAAAAGATTAGTCCCTCTTCGTCGCAAAGATAAGGCCTATGGGACGCTGGTGCGAAATGTTCTTCCAGGTTACCTGACTGGTTTTTTTGCCGCTGCGATTATTGGTGCAATTTTAAGTTCCTTCAACTCGGCTCTGAACAGTACAGCCACACTGTTCAGTCTGGGAGTATATCAGCACATGTTGCATCCGAGTGCTGATGAAAAACGTATCATTAAAGCAGGGAAAATATTCGGCTGCGGGATCGCAATCTTTTCGATGACGATGGCTCCGCTTCTGGAAGGGCAAGATAGTATTTTCGGCTACATGCAAAAAATGAACGGACTGTATTTTATTCCGATATTTTCAGTCGTTGTTGTCGGGATGATCTCGAAAAAAGTTCCGGCTATTGCAGCGAATATTGCCCTTGTTGTTGGCTTCGCCGCGATTGCCATTGGCTACTTTGTGCCTGGTGCGGAAATTTGGGTCGAAAGAATCAACGGCTTCCACTTCCTGGGAATGGTTTTCATCTCTTTGGTTCTGTTGATGATGCTGATCGGTAATATCGTGCCAAGAAAAACTCCCTGGGTGCAAGAAGTGACCGACGATATCGATATGACTCCCTGGAAACCGGCTATTCCACTTGGGATTCTGCTGATCCTGATCGTCCTGGGAATTTACTACGCCTTCGCTGATACTTCTGTGATTTGAACTGAAAAGTAGGGTGCGTTGAAACGCACCTCGTATTAACAATAATGATGATCCTGGGTGAAGGTACATGTCGACACACCTTGTAAGCTTTACTGAAAAACAGGTTGGACGTTGTAGTTGCCAACGATAATGTTGCAATGAATCAGCAAGTGATCGTTATCTTTAACGACCCAAAGGTAGCCTGCGCCTTCCGTGGCACGCTGGATATGAATGCGAGGCTGTTTCCAATGAGTGTCGAACGTGCAGTGTATGCAAGCACCACACTTCAGATGAAAATTGCCCGCAAGAGTTGCTGATGTAATGCGAAGCTCAAACCATGCGTGACTGCACTGATATGACCAAGCAGAGGCGGTACCGTCTTGGCGGAGATCAATTGCGTCTTGAATCTCCGGGAGGGGAATTAAAGGTGTCAGAGGGGAATTAAAGGAATTAAAGGTGTCAGGAACCGTTACCGGTGTGGTTGTAGAAGAAAATGGTGAACAGGAGAGAAAAACGAACAAAAAGACATAAGGGTATGCCAAAAACAAAATATACGGTTCCTGTCACCTTTGTTATCGGTCACCTTTGTTTTGCTGTTCTGGTTGTTGTTCGGCGAGTGAAGCTGAACAATGATGATTGCGATGTTTCAAATACAAGGGACGCCTATCTGTGCGCGACTACATCAACTAAGTCGAAGTGATTTCCGCCGCGGCAAACGACTCGGTAAGTACGATCACCTCATCATCTGGACGAAGCCAAAGAAACCGAAGTGGATGGATGAAGCAACCTACGCTCAAATTTCCGAGACGCTCCAGCTTCGCGAGATACGTTACAACGTTGTCAAAAAAGGGCTGCGAACAAAAACGCTCACCGTCGTAATCACACTCATCGACGACGAACAATACAGCAAGGAAGAGATTGCCGAATTGTATGGCTTCCGCTGGAATGTGTAACTTGATATTCGCAGCATCAAGAGTTCGCTGAATCTGGAACAGATGCGTTGCAAATCTCCCGAGATGATCCGCTGCGAAATATGGACCACGCTGCTCGCTTACAATCTGATTCGCACCACCGCAGCGGGTGCCGCGTTGTTGCACAACAAACAACCTCGGCAGATCAGTTTTACGGCGACGTGCCAATATGTTTTATCAGCCTGGATGTTGATTGCCAGCGGAATGGTCAACCAGAAATCGCTCAAATAATTGTGGCGAACTTTTGCCAAACAAATATCGCAATGCGAAGTAGCCAACCGCCCAGGCCGACTGGAACCACGCGTCATCAAACGCCGCCGCCACGGCTACAAACTGATGCAAAATTCAAGAGAAGAATTAAGGCAAGTGTTGCACA
Source organism: Planctomycetota bacterium (assembly GCA_024278285.1). GTDB lineage: Bacteria > Planctomycetota > Planctomycetia > Planctomycetales > Planctomycetaceae > Rubinisphaera. The sequence continues at coordinate 57 of JAJRTM010000878.1, read as the reverse complement.
ACCACTGCACCTGGAACAACTTACAGCCACGACAGTTCCATTCGTGTCAGGAGCCTT
>JAJRTM010000877.1 GCA_024278285.1 Planctomycetota bacterium | reverse complement strand
GGCAATAGTGGGGGACCGCTGGTTAATCTCAACGGAGAAGTGGTCGGAATCAACACCGCGATCTCTTCACGTTCCGGGGGATACGATGGCGTTGGATTTTCCATCCCGATCAACATGGCTCGCTGGATTGCGGATCAACTGCTGGAACATGGTCATGTCAAACGTGCCTTCATCGGCGTGATGATTCAACCATTGACCAACGAATTGGCTCAACAACTCGACTTGAACATCTACACCGGTGCAATCGTCACACAGGTTGTCCCAGATTCCCCCGCTGAAAAAGCAGGACTGGAAACGGGTGACGTTATTCTTGAACTGGACGGTCACAAAGTGACAGGGACGCGGAACCTGCAAGGGATTACCGAACGATTAAAAATCGGAAAGCCCTATTCACTGACGATTCAGAGAAATGGTAAACAACGCAAACTGAAAATCAAACTGGCAGAAATGCCAGATTCTCAATCATTCGCTTCTGCTGAGGCCAAACAGGAAAAGAAAGAAAAAGAAGCAGATGTCCCTGGAACGGTCAGTTCAAAAGAGTTGGGCTTGAATGTTCAAAACCTTTCCAAAGAATTAGCCGAACAGTTTGGCTACCCGGAAAAGACTTCCGGCGTCATCATCACCTCTGTCGAATCAGAAAGTGTTGCAGAATTCAACGGACTCAAAGAAGGTGAAGTGATCGAAAAAATCGGCCAGACAAAAATTAGAAATGTGGACGATTTCAAAAAAGCGATCAAAAACACCTCTGCAAAAAAAGGCATTCTGATGCTGATCCGCAGAGGTAACGCCACGCGATTTGTGGTCGTTAAAGCAGATCGTTAATCAGCAGTGATACTCAGCGCGGGCTACAGGAGAGGTCTTGAAAAAGACCTCTCCTTATTTTAGTTTTCGTCGGGACCGGAATCGCAACTCCTGCATTTCCCTATTGCTACCCAGCCGCAAAAAAGTTGGGCTACCAGGTATTCGATAGGGGTTATTTCACTGGTGGATATAACATCATAAGCTGACTGGCTGCATTGCGTGTTTTTTTCCAGTCACCAACTTCATCAGGGACTGCTTTCACTAACACGGTGTAATCGAGCTTGTCTCCTTTTTTGAAACTCTGCCCGTTATTTTGACGCAAATAATATTTGTGGTAGCGGTCCAAATCCCAAATCATGCTCTTGCTGCCACTGCCAGAGATTACCTGGGGAGTGTAACACAATATGCCAATCTGTTTGGTTGGATCAAACTGCGCGACCCACGTACTGTTTTTACTGATCTTCATCCCCCCGGCTGCATTCAATGGTCCCTGCTCCATCGAACCATCTGGGAGTTGAGCGATCCATTTTGTTGTCGTTGGTGGGAAGCAGTGCATGAAATAGTAGATCAGATCTGTCTGGCAATCCTCCATCGCTTCAAGAGTTGTCCGCTCAAAAACATGATCGTTATTAAGAACAACTTCTGCATGGACTTTGAATTTCCAGATAGTCGATTCCTTAATCAGTTGAATACGTTTTCCAGAAACGGTTCCGCCAATTTTGATCGGTACGTCCTGACCATCAACAATCAGTTTGAGGCGATGGACCACTTCACGCCCACCTTCGGTATGCCCGGTTCCCCACCACTGCCCGGCTTTCGGCTTGAGAACGGTTCCGTAGTGTCCATTATTCAAAGAAAATGTCTCGCCACGAAACTCCAACTTCTCAATCGTCCAACCACTCGCCGCATCCATCGGCACGGTATAGTTCTCTGTTTTAAGCGTGAGAAATCCCTTCTCCGGAATTCCCTTCGCATACAGCTTATTCGATGTTGCAGCCTGCTTGGTGTCAGAGCTTGTTTCTTCACCACAGACCATCGTAGCGGAAAAGAGCACGGCAATGAGTACGATTGTTTTCATTATGATGATGATCTCCGAGTTCTGCCTGGCGAGTTAAAATAGTGTAGGTCAGGCTGGGCAAATGAAAATGATGATGATTCTCTTTTTAAGCTAACCGAACAAGACACAGGCAAAACACTTTGTCTATCTGGGGCTATCTGGGCACTCAGCAGCGGCGAGTCGAATGATTTCATCTGGCTCGCATCCGGTTTTTTTGAAAAAATAAAAAAAGGAACTCACGCAAAGACGCAAAGAATTTCACGCAGACTCTTTTTGAGAAGTAGAATCTCTTTACCAGAACCAATTTTTGCTGAATTTCTTTTTTTATTTCTTATCTTTCTTTGCGTCTCCGCGTCTTTGCGAGAATTTTTTTAATTCAGTACCGAAATGTTTGGCTGGGATTTAAGCAAAGCCGTTGACAAAATGTCGTATCAGTCTTTTAACGCTAACTCCCCCTGGATTACCCAGATCAATAGATTTTCATCAGCCTGACCTACTCGACTGAGATACCACTGACAACCCCATCTTGACTTATTCAGATTTCGTTTTGAACACCAGCAGATAGGGAACAGAGGGATTGTTTTTGGTATCTCTGAAACTGTTAAATCGGCCTCTGTTGAACCACATGACGTAGGTCTTTCCGGATTCCAGTTTCACATGAATAACGCACGTTCTTTTATCTTTCAGGTAATGAATATTTTTCCCTGTTTGGGGGAACGTTTCGTTGGAGACCTGACAAACTGCCCACATACGATCTGTGAGCATCTCTTTGCTGAAAGTGACTGAGATTTCTTTGAGGG
>JAJRTM010000876.1 GCA_024278285.1 Planctomycetota bacterium | reverse complement strand
TTTAATTCTCTTCTCTTCAGGCTTTGCAGCAGCCAAAGCGGGAACAGTAGCCAGGCCAATAGCAGCGGCAACACTTCCCTGTAGAAAGTTTCTTCTTCCGATCATATTCATTTCCCCTCTCCAAAGTTTCAGTAAGCATCTCCTTGCATGCTGACACATCAACACAGCAGCATAAGTCGAGCATGACAAATTATCTCGCTTGGTGCAATTCTCATCAATGTTTATACACAGCAGCACCGAGGTGGTATCCATGCGGTCACCTTTTGGGGATAGTAAAATAAAGCTCCTTTGTTTATTGGTTCTGATGCCAGATTTTAGTATGATTTTTTGCCCCAGGCGAACCGAATTCGATAGAAATTGTCAATTCTGGGAGCCACAAGCTTTGCTCGAAACCCTCTCCCTGTTTTAATAGTGTATTATAAGGGGGGTTAACTTCGCAGCATCTCTTGAAGTTGCGCGTATCGAATACGACCCCGCACGTTGTGTCAATTAAAAATGTTGGTAAGGAAATCGTGACCATTACTGAAAGCACTCCACAAAGTTCCGATCTTGAAGCTGCAAGCGAAAGCCTCAGTTCCAATTATGAACGCAATCCTGAGCAATTGAATCAGTCGCGGCTACTTGCTTGCCGATGTGCGCAGGTTGCAGATGAATTTCGTGGCGATAATATTGTCGTTCTCGATCTGACTAAAATAACTCCTGAATTTGATTTCTTTGTGATCACGACAGGAAAAAGCCGTCGGCAGCTTCATGCCATTATTGAAGAAGCAGATCGCATGATGGCTGATCAGGGATCGAAAAGGCTGGGCATCGAAGGATACACCAGCAACAACTGGATCCTGCAAGATTATGGCGATGTCGTCCTGCATGTGTTCGATCCCGAATATCGCGAGATATACGACCTGGAACGACTCTGGGGCGATGCAGAAAAAGTCGACTGGAAAGCCATTCTCGAATCGCAAAGTGAATCCTGATTGGTTAACCCGGCATAGCTGGACCCAAACAAGTTTCAGGCGAGCCGGGGGTGTTAACCCCCTGGTTACTCTGCTGTTGTAGATCGGCTTGCAATCTACACGCGAATGTTACCAGGGTCATCACTGACCCGGTTCGCCTAAAATATCCTGTCAGTTTCGCGCAGCATTTCATTGAATAAGATACGAGCATGAATATCCTGACGGTCTTGAGAGAACGTTTTGCAGTCGCGTTATCTGAAATTGTTGATGAACCTGCTTCTTACGCGAACATGGTGTTTCCATCACAGAACACGCAGTTCGGCGATTTCCAGGCAAATTGCGCGATGCCGCTTGGAAAAAAACTGGGGAAACAGCCGCGTGAAATCGCTGCGTTAATCATCGAAAAACTTTCGGTTGATGATTTTTGTGAAACGCCGGATGTGGCTGGCCCTGGGTTTATCAATCTGAAATTAAAGACGAATTATCTCGAACAGCAACTTCAAAACAGCCTGCAAGATGAACGGCTAGGCGTTGCTGAAAGTAAAACGGCTCAGAAAACCATTATCGATTTTTCTTCCCCCAATGTCGCCAAGCCGATGCACGTGGGGCATTTGCGAAGTACCGTTATTGGAGATGCGTTAGCTCGTATCCTCAAATTCCTGGGACACGATGTCGTCACCGATAATCATATTGGCGACTGGGGAACTCAGTTCGGAATGATCCTGTACGGCTACAAAAACTTTCTCGATGAAGCTGCGTATCAGAAAAACCTGGTGGGAGAATTATCGCGATTGTACCGGCTCGTCAGTCAGCTTTGTGATTATCACAGCACTTCCGCTCAACTTGAAAAACTTCAGCAGAATGTCGAAACAGCAGGGCAGGCATTAAGTAAAGCAGAAACGGCAGCGAATCCCGAAGACAAAAAACAGAAGAAAGCGATCAAGAAACTACGCAGCACGTTAGCAGGATCGCGCGAGACATTAGCCTCTGCCCAAAAGAAAATTGAAGCGATTCAGAATCAACCGGAATTGCTTGAGTTGGTTAACGAACACCCGCAGATTGTGAAGCTCACTCGGGAAGAAACCGCGAAACTACACGCAGGCGATGAAGAAAATATCAAGCTGTGGAATGACTTTTTGCCAGCCTGCAACGATGCAATGGAAGTTGTTTACAAACGACTTGGAATTCATTTCGACCTGATACTGGGGGAAAGTTACTATCAACCAATGTTGGGTGATGTTGTTGATGACCTGAAGAAGAAAGGGCTTGCTTCTGAATCTCAAGGAGCGATCTGCGTTTTTGTCGAGGGGAACAAGGCTCCGTTTATCATTCAGAAACAAGATGGTGCCTTCACATACGCAACGACTGACCTGGCGACCATTCAGTATCGCGTTGATGAACTTAAAGCAGATACCATTTTGTATGTTGTCGATAAACGTCAAAGCGAACATTTTCAACTTCTGTTTGATGTTTCAAAATTATGGGGCTACGATCAGGCAGAAATGCAGCACGTCAGTTTTGGCACCGTGATGGGCAAAGATAACAAGCCATTCAAAACCCGTGCGGGGGATACGATCGGCTTGGAAAGTTTGCTTGATGAATCGATCACCCGAGCGCGTAAAATTGTTGATGTAAACGATGACCGCAAACCGAACGGTACGGAACTGGATGAACAACAGCGTCAACGAATTGCAGAAATCATCGGACTGGGTGGCATCAAATACGCCGACTTGCATCATAACCGAGAAAGCGATTACGTTTTCGACTGGGATAAAATGCTTTCCATGACGGGCGATACCGCGACCTATATGCAGTACGCATTCGCTCGAATTTGTGGCATCTTCCGAAAAGCAGGCCTTTCCAGAGAAGAAGTCCAAGCTGATACAACAGCAGCCATTTCACTTCAGCACGATGCAGAACGCGCACTCGGTTTACAACTGCTGCGATTTGAAGAAGCACTCGCCAATGTCGCCCAGGAATACCGCCCGAATCTTCTGACAAACTACCTGTTCGAAACAGCAAACGCGTTCAGTTCCTTCTATGAACATTGCACCGTAGCAAAAGAAGAAGATCCCAAAATACGAATGAGCAGGCTTAAATTGTGCAATTTAACCGCCCGAACCATGAAACAGGGGCTTAGTTTGCTGGGAATCGATACATCAGATAGAATGTAGAGAACCTGTAATATTTCGATCTTGAAAAGAACGCGTTTTCTAACATGCCTTCCAGACTCATTACCAGCCAATCTGAATTTGACAGCCTTTGCACTCGCTTAGCCAAGGCCCCTGCGATTGCTTTTGATACCGAATTTATTTCCGAACATACATTTCGCCCACGTTTATGTTTGCTGCAATTTGCGACCGAACAGGAAACCGTTGCGGTCGATTCACTGGAAGTGACCGATCTAACCGCCTGGTGGGAGATCATGGCGAATGAAGAAACGAACATCGTCATCCATGGCGGTCGGGAAGAAATTCTATTCTGCTGGAATGCGATCCAAAAGCCGCCCGCCAATTTAATCGATGTGCAAATCGTACAGGGATTGTTGAGCCGAGGGTTCCCGCTTTCTCATTCTGCGATAGTCCAGAAAATGGCGAACGCAAAAATCCACGGTCGAGAAACCCGTACCGATTGGGGACGCCGACCGCTGACCAAAAAACAAATTGAATACGCCCTCGAAGATGTTCTGTACCTGATTCAAATTGCAGCCAAACAGAAACGTCAATTAAAAAAGACAAAGCGAACTGAATGGGCTGATGAAGAATGCCAGAGTTTTATCGATTCACTCGTTTTGTCTCAACAACAGCGGGGCGATGCCTGGGTCAGGCTGCCTAAAATCGCCCGGCTTTCCCGCAGAGAACTCGCGATCGCGCGAGCGTTATTCCAATGGCGAGAGGCGACCGCGGACAAGCTGGACCGCCCGGTCCGTTCTATTTTGCGGGATGATTTACTGGTTGATGCCGCACACCGCAAGCCAACTTCCGAAGCAGAAATTCTTTCTTCCCGCGACATGCAGCGAGGCAGCTACAAAAGGCATGTTTCAGAATTATTGAAGCAGATTGAAGCGGCGATGGAACTGCCAGATTCTGAACTGCCTGCTAAAATCCGTTCTCATCAACCAGATAATTCCAAGCAGGAAGAACAGGCGCTCGGCAAACTGCTTGCCATTGCGATGGCGAATCGCTGTGCAGAATGCGACCTCTCCCCTGCAATGGTCGGGACAACCAATGACCTGCGAGATTTCGTCCGCTGGCATTTTTCTGAAAAAGACGATCAGGAAAACCTGCCTCGCCTGGCAACCGGCTGGCGTTACGAAATATGCGGCGAACTACTCGAAGACTTGCTCGATGGTCGTGTCTCGCTACGCGTCAAAGATGCCCACTCCGATCACCCACTCGTTTTCGAACGAGTGAACGATAAAAGTAAATAATCGTTACAGATTAGATTTGTTTAACGGCAAGCCGAAGGCGACTGCGTAGGCGGGCTGATGAAGGCTTGCTCTTAAACGAAACAAGATCAACCGCGTCAGGTAGAATGCCGGGTGATGACGATTTCGGTTTTTCTCTGCGATACTATATGGTAACAATGGCACACCTGTCTACGCAGTCGCCTTCGGCTTGCCGTTAAACAATTGCGTTGGAAACCACATTTGATGGGTGCAAGCGGACCATCCGACGGATCAAAGATTCGTCGGTTGCTGTTTAACTGAGGCTTACTTTTCCGGTTTGATTAACTGAAACGCTTTCTCGCCGGCCCATTTTTCTGATTCCGGCATGTACTTCATCGCGAACGATGTTTGCAGCGGGTAGTTGCAAACGCAGCCGGTTGAAAAACAGGGGACGTTCAATAATCCGTCCGCTGCAACAAGTGAGTTACTGCATCCCGAACGCAAGTTTCGCAAGCTGTACTCTTTCTTACTTTCGATATCAACATAAGAAGCACATTTGTTTCGCAGGAAAAGCAAATGCTTATTGCCAACCGTGTAGTTGCAACCGCCCGACCTGGTAAACAGTCGCGACTTGTTGACCATCTCGCCGGTAACCAGATCATACCGATTCCCTGCCTGATTGATGAACGTCTCTTCTCGCATAATAATCGGTTGTAAGCCCGCGCGATTCTCCCACAGTTTCTTACCGGTTTTCGCATCGATCGCAATTGCCTGATACAACTTGCCAAGCAGGACAATTTGTTTTTCCCGCGAAAAGGAAACCCAGTCATCATACGGTCGAATTGCGAGTGGACCGCGTCCGGTCATCGCTTTGAAATCGTATTTCGCGGTATGCTCCCACTTTATTTCACCGGTGCTTGCCTCGAACGCATACGTGATCGAAGGAGTTTCTTCTGGGAGTAAACCACGCCGTTTCAGTTTGTCGGCTTCCAGCGGAGCCATTGAATCAGTTGCAAAAACCAAGCCGCCTCCCATGGAAATTGCATGAATATTGTAGCGATGTTTAGGAAACTTCGCCCACAACTGCTTCCCACTTTTTCGATCAAACGCAAACAACGCTTCGCAATCCCATAAGCCAGATTCAATCGCGGGGTGGGAATGACCAGGAGGCAAATCCTTTCCCAGCGCAACAAACAGATGAGACGGCGTGACGCGCACATCAACCACGCCCCAGACATCACCCGGTTTTTTATCGAGCAGGCAATGATACGTCTTTTCAATCTCGCCGGTGGCAGGGTTCAGCAGATCGCATTGCAGATTTCGCCCGACAAACACGCCATCGGGAAGCGATACGTATCGAACAAACGGAGTTCCCGTTTTGAAATTCCAGAGCAGTCGCCCGGTGTAGGCATCGACGCCGCTGAGTAGTTGTCGAATATCATCGAAGGCGAACATTCGCCCTCCTGCCACATGTGGTTTGACGCCTCGTCCGTAATCTTTATGCTTGTAGAATCCATGATCCGGACCATCGCCATACCAGAGAATTCCAAGTGGTGCTTTTACAAGATCATCACGCGAAAAGTACGTTCTGCCCGCATCGCCTCCTTCGTGTGTCCAGTCTGCAGAACCGGGAAGAGGCCCGACTTTACGAATCAGAAGCGATTCACTTTCCTGCGTCAGTTTGGCAGCCGCAAGTTTTTGTTTGGCGATATGCTGCTTCAGTTGACCAACCTGTTTCGAGGCATTCTGCAACCATAACGTACCGCCGTAGGGTCGCAATGCTTTGTAGAGATGAGACAACGTTGCCTCCGAAATCGGTTTGTCATCGCCAGCAGATTGGTGAATCATCAAGCTTGCCAGATAAGACGGGAATTGGAATGTTTCTGGATCGCCCACAAACAGTTCGACTCGCGAACCATACAAATTGGCATCAGCAAGCCGCTGCCGTAACGCATTCACCTTGCTGCGATCTTTCTCGACAACAATCAGCTTCAATTTTGAACGAGCCAGCAATTCCTCCACAAAGTCGGGCTGATCAAATCCCAGAACGACTGCATATCCCTCGTTCACTTTCGATTGTTCCAGAATATGCGAAACTTGCTCGCTGCTTGCTGAATTCTGTTTTGCCAGCTTTGTATTTGGGAACAGGTGCTTCTTCACCGAAGTCGAATTTTCACCAAAACAGAGAATCTTTCCATCAGTTAATGTCACAAAAAGTTTGCCGTCTGCTGCGATCAAACTGGCGGGGATACCATCCAGTTCTTTTTTCCAGGCGAGTTTTGGTTTTGCCGATTTATCTTTCGGAAGCTCAATCGCGACAAGTAATTTATTGACGTGCGTATAAAGTCGATCCCCCGCTTTGATTGCACATTTCGAGGTGGCTCCTTTTTTGCCAT
>JAJRTM010000080.1 GCA_024278285.1 Planctomycetota bacterium | reverse complement strand
TGACCAAATTCAGTCGCTCGGTACGCCCCGCATTCTTGTTCTGGGCGACCTTATTCTGGACCGCTACCTGTGGGGAAACGCAGAGCGTATTTCTCAGGAAGCACCAGTTATTCTGCTGCGCGAAGAAAAGCAGGAACTTCGGCTCGGCGGTGCAGCGAACGTAGCCAATATGCTGCGCGGTTTGCAGGCGGAAGTCACCATGGCAGGCGTTGTCGGCGATGACCGCGATGGCGAAGATGTTTTGGCAGCTTTGAACGCGGTTGGTGTTGATTGCTCAGCCATTTTGAAGGACCGTACACGTCCAACAACAGTTAAACAGCGAATGATCGGCTATGCCCAACATCGGCATCCACATCAGATGTTACGAATCGATCGGGAATCGCGGCAACCTTTGGAATTGATGTACGCGACTCAATTGATGGATCGTGTTATCTCTACAATTTCAAAACATGATGCAGTACTTATTTCAGATTATGCCAAGGGGGTTTGTACTCCTGAGGTTTTAAGACGCGTGATTGATGTCGCGCGGGATGCAGGCGTCCCCGTGATTGTTGATCCTGCACCAACCGACGATTATTCCATTTACCGCGGAGCGACCGCGATGACGCCCAACCGCGACGAAACGGGCAAAGCAACCGGCGGTCGAACATTAAAGAACTATGACGACGCATTCGCAGCAGGGAAATCGCTGGTCGAACAGTTGGAACTCGATTTGATTTTTGTCACTCTCGATAAAGATGGCGTTGCGGTCGTTCGAAAAGATGGCAGCCAGGAAGCATTCCCGACCAGACAGCGGAAAGTTTACGATGTGGTCGGAGCAGGCGACATGGTTCTTTCAGCCATCGGACTCAGCGCAGCGGTTCGCTGGGATGATCGCGATATGGCGAGATTGTCGAACATTGCAGGCGGGCTGGAAGTCGAACAAGTCGGAGTCGTTTGCCTCTCTCGTGATGAACTTGTCCAGGACTTGTTTTTGGATCGCAGTCGAAATGAACAAAAAAGTTGCGAGGTCGAAATTGTCAAACGGCATCTCGAATCACGTCGGCATCTGGGACAAAAAATTGTTCTTACCAATGGATGCTTCGATGTTCTGCACATCGGGCATGTCAGCTACTTGAAGCAAGCGGCTCAGTTGGGTGACTGTTTGGTGGTCGCGATTAACAGTGATGAAAGTGTCAGAAAACTCGACAAGGCGGCTGATCGTCCTATCTTTCCGGAATTGCAACGGGCAGAAATGCTTGCTTCATTGGAATGTGTTGATTACGTCGTTGTCTTCGGCGAGGAAACACCTCACGCAATTCTTGAAACACTCCGTCCAGACGTATTGGTCAAGGGAGGAACTTACAGCCCCGATCAAATTATTGGACGCGAAATTGTGACCGCTTATGGCGGGGAAGTGAAAGTGCTGGGCGAAACTCCCGGCGTTTCCACAACAGAAATTCTGGCCCGCATGCGAGGGGATCGTGCTACACTACCTCATCCTGCAACAACGGCTCATCCTGCAACAACAACGGCAGCAACGAAGACAGATGACACGGTAAGGAAAGCAGGATGAAAAGAGCAGTCTGGTTACCAAACTGGATCGGCGATGCGGTTATGGCCACACCAGCGATCCGTCTGTTACGAAATCACTTTCCCGATGACGAATTGACCGGAATTTTCCGTGTTCCTAATGCTGACGTTCTAGCTGGCAGCGATCTGTTGGATGACATGCTTCTCGATCAAACCAGCAGCAAATTTTCGTGGATGCAAAAAATCCAATTCCTGCGAAAATTGCGAGCCGAACAGTTTGAAGAAATCATTCTGATGACCAATTCCCTGCGAACCGCAGCGGTGGCAAAACTGTCGGGCATCCCCAAACGAATTGGCTTTCAACGTGACGGCAGAGGCTGGCTGTTAACGGATCGCCTGCAACCAAAATCTCGCAGCGAACCAAACCCCGCACTGGATGAATATCTTCGCTTAGTGCATTATGCCTGCGGATTGGATGAAAATGAAATCAATTCAAACAGACCAGGAATTGAACTGCAAACAACACCGGAAGATGAAGAACTCTGGAACGAATTCGCTGGCAAGTTTCAATTAAGCGAAGGGAGTTACATCTGTCTGAATTCCGGCGGGGCCTTCGGAGCCGCCAAGCTCTGGCCGTTGGAACATTTTGTGAAACTGGCCAAACAAATCACCAACGAAATGGAACTCCCGGTCGTGATGTTATGCGGACCAGCCGAGCGGGAATTGGCGAGGGAGTTTGTTAAACAGGCGAATCATCCGCTGATTCTCTCGCTGGCAGAAGAAGCGATCAGCGTCGGACTTTCCAAAGCGACCGTCAAACATTCAAGGTTAATGATCACCACCGATTCCGGCCCCAGACATTTTGCAGCCGCGTTCGATGTCCCGGTTGTAACACTATTTGGCCCAACACATATCGCGTGGAGCGAAACGAACTACGCAAACGCGCTCCATCTGCAACAAGCCGTTGATTGCGGCCCCTGCCAAAAACGAACCTGCCCGCTGGGGCATCACCGCTGTATGCAGGAATTGAGTGTCGATCATGTTTATGAACAGACCTGCCAACTGATGAATCAACTCGTTGCTGGCATCAAACAAACCGCCTGATTGTGCCGTATGAATAACAACTGGAATCGCATTGTCTATACTTTCTGGTCGCCGATTTACGATTGGCTGATATCGATGCCGATGTTCGTCAAGGGGCGCAAACAGGCATGGGAACTGGTCAATCTGAAGCAGGATGAAGACCTGCTTCTGGTCGGTATCGGGACCGGAGCCGATATCAGATTTATTCCCGAATGTGCATCTATCACCGGCGTTGATTTGAATCCCTCGATGTTAAAGCGCGCCAGGAAAAAAGCAGAACGGCTTGGAAGACCAATTCTTTTTATAGTCGGCAATGCAGAACAGATTCCCAAGTCCGATCACAGTTATGATGTCGTTGCTTTGAATTTAATTCTGGGCGTTGTAGAAAATCCAAGAATCTGTTTTCAGGAAGCAGTCCGACTAACCAAACCGGGCGGTCGCATTATTGTTTTCGATAAATTCGTCACGAAGCAAAAGCCACCTTCGTTGAAACGACGCGCAGCGAATGTGATCGCTCGCCCGTTTGGCACCGATCTCAATCGTAACTTTGAAGAAATTATTGAAGGGGCTGAAGTAACGATTCTGGAAGATCATCCACTCTCTCCCGGCTCCGCCTTTCGGACCATACTCGTCATACCTGCTGAGTGATTCAATAAGCAGTTTCGTTGGGTGCCACGGCTCTGTGAGCCGTGCGAGCTGAAAATCAAGCTATCCTTTGCGATAATACCAACTCCAACGCATCACGGCTCACAGAGCCGTGACACTCGAACCCGTTATTTTACTCAGGCAGTTCTTCAGCACAAAAAAACTCCATCTCCTATGACTTCATCTGTTTTGTCAAAATGCTTTTGAAATTCCAGGCAGGGCGCAATTGTAGATGCCATCTTCATTCGGTGTTGATTGTGGTTGTGCCTCCCAGGATATTTTTGAGGGGGCGAGATTCAGTTTCGAGTTGATCGCTTTATCCCAGGTAACGACTTTTCCTGAATAGCTCGCCATGCGTCCCAAAATTGCGGTCATTGTGCTAGAGGCACCGTAATCAGCTTCATTATACGATTTCCCTGCAACCAAGGCAGCAAATAAATCGTCATGTTCAACTTGATGTCCATCGGGGCCTCGTTTCCAGCGTTGTGATTTTTGTCCCTTCAATTCCAGTTCGGTCATGTGATGCCCGATCAAATGAGCGACCCCTTTTGTGCCGTGGGCATGTTGAGAAAAACTGTTCCAGCATCCCGGAATGTGCCTGCATTCACTAAACAACTTTGTTCCGTCGGCATAGGTGAATTGAATGGAATGATGATCGAAAATTTCGCCATATTCTTTTCCAATGCGAACCTGTCTGCCTCCCGTCCCTTGTGCTTCAACCGGGTGTCCTTTCATAATCCAGTTGCAGACATCCAGATCGTGAACATGCTGTTCAACAATGTGATCGCCTGACAGCCAGGTGAAGTAGTACCAGTTATTGACTTGATATTCCATTTCACTTTGGCCCGGTTTGCGTGGTCTGTTCCAGACGCCGGTCGAATCAAAATAGGCACGCAGATACTGTACATCACCAACCGCTCCGTTATGAATTCGCTTTACCATTTCGCCATAAGAGGCTTCGTGCCGCATATGATGCCCGACTGCAACGAGCAACCCTTTTTCTTTGGCGGTCTTATTAGTCTCTAAAATTCGTCGCACTCCGGGGCCATCTGTTGCGACTGGTTTTTCCATGAAGACATGCTTCCCGGCTGCGACCGCTGCTTCAAACATCATAGGACGAAAACCGGGAGGCGTACACAACAAAACCATATCAACGCCACAATCAATCGCTTGTTGATAAGCATCCAGGCCAACAAACTGCCGCTCTTTAGGGACATCCATACGCTCAGCAATCGGTTGCTTCAGCAAAGAATTCAAACTGCGATCCAGCCTCTCTTGAAAGGCATCCGCCATCGCAACCAATTTCACTTTTACTTTGGCAGTTGTACTAAGAGCCTGCACCGCCGCCCCGGTTCCGCGTCCCCCGCAACCGATCAACGCAATTTTAATTTCGTCACTTCCAGAAGCGTAAGCACCGCTTGTAATTCCAAGCGACCCGGCTACCGCCGCGACAGAAGATGCCTTGATGAAATCTCGACGTGAATTACCCAGAGACGTAAAATCTGTTAGACGTTCGGACATCAAATTGATCCTTCTATGAAATAGTAATACGGGGCAATGTAGAGTTCGATTGTTGTTAGTTTGTCGCAGATACTGTATGTAGGTAAAGTGTACTCTGTATGTTTTATATTAACAAGCGGCATTACATTAATAGCCAGTTGACAGATGACTAGAATGCACAGGGTTCAGTTAAAACGAATGAAACAATTCCTGACTATACCAGGTTAGGTTTTCAATCTGTGTTGGAACGTAGGATGGGCTGTGCCTGAAATTGATTGCGGAGTTCATGTGGGAGTGTTTTTGTTGCAGCAAACGTCTACAATTCTGGAAATAGAGTCAATAAATGACGATCACTAATTTTGTCAGGCACAGCCTGACCTAACTGTAATACGACAGGGTATTGTGATGAAATTTTGGGGAGCGAGCGGGGCGATTCTGGCATTTTTGGCGGTTGCGTTGGGAGCATTTGCTGCTCATGGACTGGGAGCCCATTTCGAGAAACTCTACGCGAAAACTCCCGCGAAAATGGTCGCGGGGCATCCGGTCCCTGCAGCTCAAAAGTACTTGGCGGATTTCAAAACCGGGGCGGAGTATCAGTTTTATCATGCGCTGGCGTTACTTTTTGTCAGTTTGCTTTCACGCGATGGTAGCAGCAAATTACTCAATGTGGCTGGCTGGTGTTTTTTGCTGGGGACTCTGTTTTTCTCTGGAAGCCTGTACTTGTTGACGATGCTCGCGATACCTGTTTTCGGGGCGATTACTCCCATTGGCGGAGTGCTGTTTCTTATTGGATGGACAGCGTTGGCAGGAAGTTTTCTTTCGGATTCTACGCAGGAAGTTGGTGATTAAGCAACTTTTCCTGATCCGTTGAATAGAATTTACGTTCCTAAAGGGGCAATTCGAGCAAGAAACGGTGATTCGATTTGTTGTTTGAATTGCAAACCGGTTGCAAACCCGTCAGGATACGACCAGAGGGCTTCGGAATCCTCTTTTGCTCCAGAGACAAAAACACCTTATATAGAGGACTAAATCCATGTCTGAAGAGAACACCCCGAAAGAGACCAATGATAAAACTGGGAGTTCGCTGCCCAAAAATATTTTTTTGGTTTCGTACCCTAAAATTGTCTTTATGTATCCGACAGTAATCGTGGCAGCAATTGTCGCGATCTGGATGCACATCACTTACGGACTCAGTGCAGAGAACCCGGTGCCAACTGATTCAACATCCGTTTTTTTAGCGACGATGTTCATGGCTGTGTTTACTTTTAATCTGGTTGTTATCTCATTCGACTTTCCCCGGACAACATCGCTGACATTATTTTTCTTTGTCGTTGTCATTGTCCTTGGTGGATATGTGATGTTTACAAATTACCCCAATGTCCTCCCGGCAATCAGTTCCATTTTCACCAGTGTTCGACCTGCTGCCAATGCTCAGTTTTATTACACGTTCGTTCTCATATTCCTGATGCTCTTTGTTCTGGTTAAAATTGGTGTCCAGTTTGATTATTGGGAAGTGCGTCCCAACGAATTGCTGCATCACCACGGTTTTCTCAGCGATATGGAAAGATTTTCCGCACCGAGTTTGAGGATCGATAAAGAAATTAACGATCTGTTTGAATACCTGCTTCTCGGTTCGGGCCGATTGATTTTGCATCCCAGCAATGAACGCCGGGCGATTGTGCTGGAGAATGTGTTCTTCATCGGCAACAAAGAAAAAACGATCACCAGAATGCTCGGAGCACTTCAGGTGCAGGTGCGAGAAGATTCAAACTAAAAGAGCAAGGGCCATCGCTGGCCTGTTAAATAACCCGGAAGATGGGGGAGGGGGAGGCTATTGTGCCTCGAAGCTGTTGCGAAAAAATAGCACTTTCGTGTGCCACGGCTCTGTGAGCCGTGTTGCGTTAAAAATCGATTGCTCCCAAAGCTTGAATTTCAGTTCGCACGGCTCACAGAGCCGTGGCACACTACAAGAACCAAAAACAAAATCGCAACTGAAAACAACTTGAGAAATTGACCAGGCCGGGCCATCACTGACCCGGCTTGCCTTGTTTACCGATGGATATTGATATTCTTTGGCGACATCGCGGCTCGCATGTCGCGATCCGCAGATTCTTTTTTCAGACGATCACGCTTATCATGTAATTTGCGACCACGACCAATTCCCATTTTCACTTTCACCAATCCTCGCACGAAATACATGGAAAGTGGAACGAGCGTCAGCCCTTTCTGCTTGGCAGCTTCTGCAAATTTGCGTAATTGTTTTCGATGCAATAACAGTTTGCGTTCTCTGCGCGGGATATGATTTCTGATATTGGCCTGCGGATATTCGCCGATGTGACAGCCGATCAGCCAAAGCTCTCCGTTTTTCAGGTGTGCATAACTTTCTTCCAGCGAAACCTGATTATTGCGAATGCTCTTCACTTCGCTGCCATACAGAATGATGCCGCACTCCAGTTCGTCCAGCAGTTCGTAATCGTGCCTGGCTTTTCGATTGGCGCAAATTGTCTGTGAATTTGGATCGACCTTCTTTTTCGGTTTATTCTTTTGAGCCATTCTACCAGCCTCAGTTACGATGGATATACTCCGATTCGGTCCGCAATAACGGACCTTACCGCGATAGACATTAGACATCAATTTCAGGTTCGCCGTCTTCCCCGAACGGATTAGAAGTCGGATTCATTTTACACAACCAGATTCCAAATTCGTAGAGGAAAATGAGTGGGAACATCATCAGTAACATACTGGATGGGTCCGAAGGGGTCAGCAGCATCGACAAAGCTGCGATGACCAGAATCGCGATTCTTCGGTTTTCACGGTAAACTTTTTCCGAGAAGATATTCAAGCGATTCAAAAAGACCATCACCAAAGGGAGTTGGAAACTGAGGCCAAACATCATCGGCAAAAAGACGGCAAAGCTGACCCATTCCGATAATCGAATTTGTGGTTGCACGCCGAGCCAGGTATTGAAGGCAAGCAGGAAATCGAGTACGAACGGAAAGACAATATAAAAACAGAAGATGGCTCCTGTCAGAAAAAGAACCAAACTCATCGCCCCGTAAACATACACGAATTTTCTTTCGTGCGGATAAAGCCCGACTGCAACAAACATCCACGCATTATAAAACAGCCACGGGCTGGATATCACGAGGCCGGAAACAATCGAAACCTTCACGAAGGTCATAAACGCTTCCTGGACATTCAGCGTGACCGGGCGGTTCATGTTTTTGACGACATCGCGAAAGATGGAAAACTCCGGTGCCCGCAAATAGATACGAACAGATTCCGCCGGCTCTTTTTTATCTGTTGTTTCTACTTTTTCTATCGGTTTTTTGAGGCGAGGAAATTGATCAGGAGCCGCTTTGTGAAGTGCATTAAGCAGGTCTTGCGTTGAAATTTCGACTTCAACCCGCTCCCCTTCCAGCTTGGCACGCATTTCATTTTCCAGCTTTACCTGTTCATCTTCTGTTGGCTCGTTCCACCATTTATCGAAACGTTCGTAAAAACTTTCGGTCCCCATATCATCAACTTTATGGTAGAGCAAGCCATGACGAATAAGGGCTTTATCGATCGGACTGCGCACAATCGCGACCATGTAGTTGCCGAAACTGAGCGTTAAAATGCAAACGACGAATAGACCCGCCAAAGAGCGGATCATATAATATCGAAGCTCTTCGAGATGATCCCCGAAACTCATACTGCTATCGTCAAACAAGTCTCGTTGCCTCAGAGACATGATATTTTCTCCGTAGATGTCTTTAATTGGAAATAGTATCCCCCTTAAAAAAGAGGGGAAACGGTCGGCTGGAGACCAAGAGGAGCACTCATTCGAGCAAAAGGAGATTCACTCGGGAGAGCGGAATATCACCGCACAAACGCATAATACCCAGGTTGTAAGCCAGATGCAATACAATAACCGAACTCGCATCCCCCACTTCTACGGCAAATGTGATCTCCTCCCTAAACTGCACCCAGCACGGCTGGTTCATTCTGATAGCCGTAACCAAACTGGTATTTTTCTATAATTTGCGAGCCGTTCGCAAACTTTTATCGTTAGTAGTATAGAATCCGGTAGAGTCAGGTGATTTCGAGAGCAAATGTCGGATGTCAGCAATCAGTCCACGAGTAATTTATCTTTGCCACTGCTACAATGCCTCATGATAAAACCGTTACCAAGCCATCAAAGCAGCAGCAATTATTTTGATGATGCTGGAAGAAGTACATCCAATATTTCATTCGATGAAAAACAGGTTACGATGAGTATTAAAATGGCTGAATATAGAAACTGGTTCGGCTCTATGATAAAAATTGTCGTTGCCGGACTGATTATTGCGGGGCTTGTTTACTGGGTAAAGTTTTCCCCTGTTTCGGTGCAAACAGTCAAAGTGATTCAGGATACCCTTGTCGCTGAAGTAATGGGAACGGGGACGCTCGAAGCTCGTTTCAAATCGACAGTCAGTCCCAAAATTTCTGGTCGCATAGAAAAAGTGCTTGTTGATCAAGGGGATCGTGTCACAGCCGGGCAGTTGCTCATTCAGCTTGATGATCTGGACCTTCAGCAACAGGTCGAAATTGCCAAAGCCAATGTCGAATCTGCCCTGGCTGCCATCGAACGGCTTAAAGCGGATAAAATTCGCACAGAAGCCATTTACGAACAAGCCCAGAAAAGCCACGCTCGCGTTCAGAATCTTGTCAAACAAAATGTGGCAACACAAGACGAAGCTGATACTGCCACCGAAGGATTGAATGTAGCTGCAGCAGATGTTACTCGCTCAGAAGCAGCGATTATCGAAGGGCGAACAAATTTGGTTGCGGCTGAGAAAACTCTGGAATATCACCGGGCAAAATTACAGGATACTCACATCAAGGCTCCGTTTGATGGCTTGATCGTGAAGCGAATCCGCGAACCGGGAGATGTCGTTGTGCCGGGGAGTGCGGTCTTAACACTGATTTCTACTGATGAACTTTGGATTAGTGCCTGGGTTGATGAAACCGAAATGGCAAAAATCAAACAGGATCAACAGGCTCATGTTCAGTTTCGCTCGGAAGCTTCTAAATCTTTTCCTGGGAAAGTTGTACGTCTCGGGCGAGAAACAGACCGAGAAACAAGAGAGTTCATTGTTGATGTGCAGGTTCTTGAATTACCCGCAAACTGGGCGGTCGGGCAAAGGGCAGAAGTTTATATTGAAGTGGCGAGAAAAGAAAACGTCATTCAAATTCCCGCAACAATGGTGATGCGGGAGGATGGCGAAACAGGGCTTTATATCATGAAAAATAATCACGCCCATTGGCAGCCGATTACACTTGGCCTTCGCAGCAGAGAGCATGTCGAAGTAACCGAAGGGTTGCGCGTTGATGACCTTGTGATTGTTCCGCTCCACGAAAAGGTCTCGTTGAGTCCGAACAGAAAGGTGCTTGTCCCATGAATCTGGCTGCAAAAGATATTCGGTATAACCTTGGTCGATTCACACTGGCGACCGTTGGCGTGGGCATGTTGTTGATGGTGGTCATGGGAATGGGAGGGATTTACCGGGGCATTATGGAAGATGCCATTTTGTTGGTTGATCGTGTCGAAGTGGATCTCTGGATTGTTCAAAAAAACACACGAGGTCCATTTGCAGAAGTCTCGCGAGTTCCGACAAATCTGGTTTTTCGCAGTCTTGCTGTTCCCGGCGTTCTTACAGCCAGAGAGTTTGTTTACCACACGATTCAACGGGAACAAAACGGAAGACCACTTCGCATCTCTGTGTTGGGACTCAGTTGGCCAACAGATAAAGGTGAATGGCTGCCATTAAGTGCAGGTCGCCCCCTGACGCAAAATCATTATGAAATGATCGCTGATGAAACACTCAAGCTTGCGTTGGGTGAAAAAATAAAGCTGGGCAAAGAGACTTACACTGTTGTCGGGACTACCAAAAATATGATCAACTCCACCGGCGATGGAATTGCATTTTTCACTGTTGCAGATGCCCAGGCGATTCAATTTGATGTTCCTGGCGAATCGACTCGACTGGAACGAGCCGCAAGGTATGGACGAGGAGAACGGAGCGATATCGGTTCGAACCAGCCTTCGTTACTCGATAATGCCGAAAAATCCTCTGCAGAACTTCCAACATTGCCGCTGCCTCAAATCAGCGCAGTAATGGTTACTGTTTCTCCTGCTGTTGATGTTTCACAGGTAGCAAAAATTATTTCCGGCTGGGGAGACGTTTCCGTATATACCAGCGATGGTCAGCGAGAACTACTGCTTAAAGGAATGGTTGAAAAAGTTCGCAAACAAATTGGATTATTTCGAATACTGTTAACTGTCATTGCTGCCATTATCATGGGGCTTATTTTGTACACAATGACGCTGGATAAAATTCATTCGATAGCACTGCTCAAATTGATGGGTGCCCCCAACTACGTCATTCTCGGACTTATTATGCAGCAGGCTCTAATGCTAGGAGCATTGGGGTTAGTCGTTGCCTACAGTGTGGGAAGCAAAGTATTTCCTCTGTTTCCCCGTCGTGTGATTCTTACACAATATGACCTGATTCAGCTTGCTGTAATTGTGCTGGTCATTTCGATCACCTCAAGCCTGTTGGGAATTTGGAAGGCATTGAAAGTGAGTCCGAACGAGGCTCTTTCATGAATAAATCCGTGCCATCTCAATATGTAATTGAAACCGAAGCGATCACAAAAATCTACGGCAGTGGCAACACCGAAGTGGTCGCGATGCGGGATGCTTCGATGCAGGTTGAGCCGGGAAAGGTCGTTGCGTTACTGGGCCCCAGTGGATCGGGAAAATCGACTTTTCTGACCGCTGTTGGCTTAATCAATCCGCCCACTTCCGGCCGAATTATCATTCAGGGAAAACCGATTCTCGATGGAAAAAATGCGCTGGTCAATCTGCGTTCATTTCGCCGTCAGCATATCGGCTTTGTCTTTCAGAAATCGAATTTGATTCCCTTTCTTTCTGCCATTGAAAATGTGCAGGTTGCCATGGAAATTAATGGCCTTTCCCCACCTGCTGCTCGCAAACGTGCTCAGGAACTTCTCGATTATCTGGGAGTCGGGGACCGTGCCAACAATTCTCCTTCGATGCTTTCAGGGGGCCAGCAGCAACGTGTCGCTGTCGCGCGGGCACTTGCGAATCATCCCAGTGTCATTCTTGCAGACGAACCAACCGCTGCTCTGGATAGTCATCGGGGTCGGCAAGTGATGGAACTGTTCGCCCAGGTTGCCCACGAACAGGGAGCAGGGGTGATCGTTGTAACTCACGATCATCGTTCCCTCGATATTTTCGATATCCTCTACGAAATGGAAGATGGGATCCTTCAGAAAAAAACACGGGAAACGATCTCTTGATCCTGTCGCAGATTAACAAAAGCTGGTGAAATCTACGCAGAAAGTGAAATAGATCACTGATTGGATGTCTCTTCTTTTTTAGGATGCTATGATCGCGGTATACTCGTTATCGTTCATTCATGTGGGAAGTTGAAGTGCATCAAAAACATCTGGTCATTATTGGAGCCGGGCCGATTGGTCTGGAGGCTGCCGTCCAGGCAAGTGAAGCGGGGTTCAAGGTTTCACTTTTTGAAAAGAGTGGTATTGCCCAGAACATTCAGGATTGGGGACACGTCAAACTGTTTACTCCCTTTGGTATGAATACGTCTTCAGCCGGGATGCAACTTTTAACCGAAGCGGCAGCAACGCTTCCTGCCAGCGACGCACTACTTTCTGGTCGGGAGTTTACTGGGGTTTATCTCAAACCTCTGGCTGATCTTTTACGAAAGCGGATCGCGGTTCACGAAAACAGTCAAGTAGTTGCCATATCTCGCGGAGATTTACTCAAAGGGGAAGCGATTGGAAGCAGGGCTTCGCAGCATCCGAAATTTCGATTACTGGTGGAACAAAACCAACGGGAATTTGTTGTTTCTGCTGATCTTATTTTCGATTGCACCGGCGTTTATCCGCATCATAACTGGCTTGGAACGGGGGGGATTCCCTCTCCGGGGGAGCGATGTTTGTCAAAGCAAATCGAATATTCTCTTCCCGATTTAAAAGGCCCAGCCGCGAAGAAATATCACGAAATAACGACGCTCGTTGTTGGTTCGGGTTACTCCGCAGCGACTACCATTTGCGAACTTGCCACGATCGCGAAGCAGTCGCCGGGATCTAAAATTCACTGGGCAACACGCAGCACCGATTCGCAGGGACCAATTAGCCGCATGGATGAGGATCAATTATCAGGTCGCGATGAATTAGCCAGGCAAGCCAACCAACTGGCAACGGAAAACCACGATGCCATTCAATGGCATCGTGGCTGTGTCGTCGAACACCTTCAGCCTCATGCAGGGAATGGAAATATCATTGCGACACTGAGATCGTTAAACGAACCAGAATCTGAATCAACACAAATTGAAGTCGGGCAAATTATCGCCCAGGTCGGGTATCGACCTGATCGCAGCCTGCACGAGGAACTACAAATTCACGAATGTTACGCGACTTCCGGACCGATCAAACTAGCTGCCTTTTTGCTGGGAGAACAGGCAGCAGATTGTCTTTCGGTTTCTGCCTGTGAAGCCGAGACATTGAAGAACCCCGAACCGGACTACTACATTCTCGGTTCTAAAAGTTACGGTCGAAATACTCAGTTCCTCATGCAAACCGGCTATGAACATATCACCAAAATTATCGCAGAGCTGGTTGCTTTGCCCTCTTCGTTGTCTCCTCTGGTTTGAATTAAAACGAATATTATTTTGGTCCTTCATACTTTATAATGGCTGAAACATTTTACAGCCACGGATGAACACGGATTCCCACGGATCAATTCTCTTGAAGATGCAAGGACAATATCAGGGACAGAAGAAAAGAACTGAAAATGATCCTCTCCTCTTGTTACCTTTGCGAGAAACTTTAGTCAAACAAATATACGAAACTTCAATAGAAAAAGAGGAACGGATTGGCAGCAAGACACAAAGAAAAAAATAGAAATTTCAACTTCATCTGGCATGAAAATGATTCTGTTGTGTGAGTGACTTTTTTTTGATCTGTGTGAATCCGTGTGAATCCGTGGCTCTTTTTTCTTTTAGCCACTAAAATGCGGGAAGAACCATTATTTTCATGTCTGCACTACCGATTGCACCGCTGGCGTCTTTGGATGAACTCTGGTTTCAGGTTTCAGGAACGCTATGTAATTTGAAATGCGAGCATTGCTTCATCAGTTGCAATCCGACGAACGATTCGTTTGGGTATCTTTCGTATGATCACGTGATGCGTATGCTGGAGGAGTCTGTTGAACTGGGAGTGAAAGAGTATTATTTCACCGGAGGCGAGCCGTTTCTTAATCGGGAACTGGTGTCGATGGTCGAACAGGTTCTTCAAGTTGGGCCGGCAACAATTTTAACCAACGGCACGGTCTTCAAAACAGACTGGCTGAATCGTTTGCAAACAGCAGAACAAAATTCGCGATACAGCCTTGAATTTCGAGTTTCGATAGATGGCCCGACGCCTGAAATGAACGATCCGATTCGGGGAAAACGAACTTTCGAACGTGCGATGAAAGGCGTTGCGATGCTTTGTGAATTCGACTTTCTTCCGATCATTACCATGACCCGCACCTGGGATGAAAGCAGAGAAGAGGGGATTCTTGATTCATTTCGCAGCGTATTGAAGGAACATGGCTATGCACGTCCCCGCTTAAAAGTGTTACCCCGTTTGAAGCTTGGTGAGGAAGCCGACCGAACCGAGGGGTACGGTCAATTCGAACGGATCACCCCTGAAATGATGGAAGGTTTCGATGTGAGCCAACTGTTATGTAATCACAGTCGGGTCGTTACAGATCGCGGCATTTATGTTTGTCCAATTTTGATCGAATCGGACTCTGCCAGGCTGGGAGAAACATTACGCGATGCCCAGATCGATTTTCCACTTCTTGAAGGTGCCTGCTACACCTGTTATCAATACGGCTCCATCTGTGCCAATCCATCCTCGAAAAAAGTTGAAGCCTGAAAAGATCGCTCTGAAATGCAAACGACAATCGCCTTCTTTGGAGGCATCTACAACAACTATCTGGCATTAGAATCTGCGATTGCCGATGCGCATGCACGACATGTTTCGCAGATGTACTGCCTGGGCGATCTCGGAGCGTTTGGGCCTTACCCGGATCGCGTGTTTCCGCTGCTGATTGAAAACGAAATCCAAACGGTTCAGGGCAATTACGATCACAGCATCGGCAATGCGTTAGAGGATTGCCAATGTGGTTACACCGACCCCAGAGACAACCATTTCGCCGCGATCAGTTATGATTACACACTTCATAATACATCGCCGGAAAATCGAGAATGGATGAAAAAACTACCCGAGGAAATTCGATTCACATGGGAAGATAAAACGATCCTGCTTTGTCACGGTTCGCCCAGAAAAACAAATGAATTCTTGTGGGAATCGACAACCAGTACCGCGTTTCTGGAACGGCTGGTTAACGAACAGAATGCGGATATTATACTGGGAACCCACACCGGACTACATTGGCATCGTCGGTTAAGCAACAACCGGCACTTCATCAACGTGGGCGTACTCGGTCGCCCGGAAAATGATGGCACGACCAATGTCTGGTACACATTGCTGCATTTGAAAACGGAAGGAAACGGGCAGGAGAACGATTCCGTCAGCGTTGAATTCATTCCCGTCGTTTACGATCATGAGCGACTGGCACGGGAGATGGATTCAGAAAATATTCCCGCAGAATTCATCGAAACGATCCGCACCGGCTGGTGGACAACCTGCCTGGAAGTGCTGCCCGCCAAAGAGCGACGAACAGGAAAGTATTGAAATTATTCTCGAAAAATGGTTCTTCCTCTATTTTAATGGCTGGAGATTTGAAAAAGCCACGGATGAGCACAGATTTTCACGGATAAATTCTTCAACAGAAGCAAAACGGCAGAAGATGCTTCTTTTCTTCCTGGTGGCATTGCTAGAAACGCTTGTTTTGAGAGTCGTAGCAAAAACTGTAGCTTGAAAATTTACGCAAGGCACAAAAAAGAGTTCTTATTGATTCATTTGACGTAACAATTCAGAGGAGGGGGGCTCGGATCAGATTGTTATTTGAAAGGCTTGAATAGTTACCATTTGACATAAATAATGTCGTTGTTATTTGAGTGGCATTTTTTTTATTGATCGGTGTTTAAT